>CAJOKR010000052.1 GCA_905235135.1 uncultured Bacteroidales bacterium | reverse complement strand
GACTCAGTTCCGAAAGATTTTGTATTTTTGCCATCATTTTGTATTTTTGATTCCCCCGATTTTTGCTTTCTCAGGGCAATTGGGGGAATTTCTTTTACGATGCAAAGATACAAAAATTTATAATACGCTGGGTATCAATTTGCTATGCTTGTTTTGGTAATTTACGACAGTCCCTAAAATAAAGCGGCAAAAATACAAAAAAAACGGGTTCATTCCAATAGGTTGGAATAGAAATTCTGCACATATTCGTAATTTATGTATCTTTGCGAACTTGTTTTTTCGGACATTGTTCATGGGGCTTCGCAATGTCTGGGGAAACGAAAGACTATAGTTTAACACAGAAGTCCTACAGTAAAATTTATGAAAAAACAACTGCTTTTTTCAGTCGTAGCACTCATGCTCATTCTTCCTGCTTCAGCGCAGAAGATTACGCAGAAGATTAAATTCAACGATCAACCCTCCAACAAGCGTCCCTTCGGACTCTCCATCGGTTTTGTTTCAAAACAGAACAGATGCACGGAAATTTATGAAGATGGTGTCGCGAGGTACCGGATGGGAATTTTCAATGGTGGATGGAGAGCCTTCACTCCAGCGTTGAAAATCGGTTTCACGGCCGTCCCTGAATTCAAATATGGTATTGGTATTCAGACCGGTGCCTACTTGGAAACCGCTATCCAGAAGTATCCTGGAAATTATGCTCAGAGTTACATGCGGTACCTCGATCTTACCGTTTCTATTCCTATTCGGTTGCAGTACCGCTATTCTATCACGGAAAACTTTAGTTGCCTGGTGTATGCCGGACCTTCATTTGATTTCGGCGCATTTCGTGGATGCAACTCGAATAGTCCGGTTTATGGCAAGAAAACCTTCGAAGACAATGGTGGCAATTGGTACGAAATGAAACCCTATCACGTCATGAACTATGAAACCGGGGATTCTTTATTAGTGAAGGATAGATACACCGGTTTTAACTGTTTGTTTGGTGTAGGCGGAGGCCTCCAATACAAAGGGTTGCAGCTGCGAGTCGGTGCTGAGTTTGGCTTAAAGCCGACTGGTGATGCCGAAGAGTTCGTCAGATACACGAAACCTATTGAAGTGATGGTATCATACCTCTTCTAACCTCCAACACTTTCCACAAAAATCCCCCTCGCGGTTCTCATCGCGAGGGGGATTTTCATTATCGTTTTTCGCAGCGTTTAATTCTGCATACGGGCGTTGATCTTGTCGTTCAGCTCCTGCGGGACAGGGATGTTGAGTTGCACCTTCATCTCGCGCAGAATGCGGTTGTTAGTCAGGTTGTCGGAGTCCACCTCGTAGGCCTTCTGGCACCATTCGTGGGCTTTTTCCATGGCGGTTTTGCGCTCCTCGCTTTGGAACAGGCGGGTGGCCTCTTCCCACTGGCGGGTGTTCATGGCCGTCTGTCTGCGGTCCATAATGTCGTAGTATTCCATCGCATAGCGGTAACCCATGCCGTGGAGCAGCTTGAAGTTCTTGGGATCCTTGGCCAGAGCGTCCGTCAGAACCTGCTCCGCTTTGGCGTATTGCTTGGCGTTCGTGAGGTAGGTGGCGCAGTCGGCCATCATGTCGATGTCACCCGTAGCAACGGCCTTCTCAACAAGGGCCAGCAGCTTCTCATTGTCGCCAACCATAGCGTAGTAGCTCATCATGGGAGAGTACAGCTTGGACAGTTTCGCTTCGTCGCTTGCAAAAACTTTCTGAGCTTTGGCAACAATTTCACCGCATTTCACCGTGTCTTTCATATCTTCGTAGTTGTAATAAAGTTGCTGGTAAGCCACCGGAGTGAGGTTAGGCATGGTAGCAATACTCTTTTCCAGCATCTTCGTGCAGTTTGCCATGTCATTCATGTTCTGATAGACAACGGCCATGTCGAAGTAGATGACGGCGGCGTTGGCTTTCTTCTGAGCCAGCTCGTAGCATCTTGCCGCGAGTTCGTAATACTTGATGGCTTCATCCGTCTTGCCCTTGTCGGCAGCTTTCTTAGCCAAATCCTCAAATGGGCCGGCTAAAAGCTGTTGTCCCTCTTTGGGTCCCAACATGCCCGTTTTGGGTTCCACGTTCTTATCCAATTCCACAGCCTTCAAAAAGGCGGCGTAAGCGTCTTCAAGTGCATTCGGGTAGCGCGGGGTGACGGACGGATCTTTCTGCATACGCTCAAGGTCGTATTTGTAGAGCTGTACGTCCACGTTGGCCTGCATCAACCAGACGGCGGCGTTATCCGGGTTGGAAGCCATGCAGCTCTCCATAAATTTCTTCGCTTTAGGCACTTGCTTGCTTCTGAGGCATTGCCATACATCGTCAAGGCAAGATTGCGAGAAAGCGCTGACGCTCACGAAAAGCGCGACTAAAACAAGCATCCATTTTTTCATTTCTCTGAATTTTTAAGTGATTAATTTTATTTGTTGACTAATTATTTTTCCAGTTGTTTAATTAAAGCGTCGATTTCGTCAGCCTTCGGGGACTGCTGGCGCACGTAAATCGCACGCAACGTGTTCAGCAGGTTGAGGTCGTTGGGTTGCAACTTCCGAGCCTGCTCGAAATAGTTCGCAGCGTCGGCGAGGTATTTCTCCGACAGCGACTTCGCCGCATCAATCTCCGACTTGTCACCCCCTTGAATCGACAGTTGGTTCTGCTTGTTGAAGTAGAACTCTGAGAAACTGTAGCAGCAAACCCCCAAATTGTAAAGGATGACGAAGTTATTGGGACTGAGAATGTTGGCGCGGCTCAACAGCCGTTCGGCGGATTCGTAACGTTTCTCCTTGATATAGAAATTGGCCACATTCACCATCTCATCGGGGGTCTTCAGCGCATACGGGTCAAGCTTGTCCACCAGCGTCCGAGCTTTCGTGCTGTCACCACTCCAATACGCGAGGTCAATTTCCAACAGCTGGACATTGATGTCGTTGGGAATTCTCTCTTTGGCCAAAGCCAGCGTCTTTTCGATGTTCGGGAGGTCGTTGGCGTCTTTGTATTGCTCGAAGAGCTTGGCGAAAACATAGGGGTTCTGAGAACCGTCGTCGAGAGCTTTCTTGTAGTATTTCATCATCTCGTCGGTCTCCCCGAGACTCTCCAAAGCGTAAGCGTAGTAGTAGTAAAGCTCGCCGTTCATGGGATACTGCGGCTTGTCCATCTCGTAGCTTTTGATGCCCTTTCCGAGCGTCTGCTTCGCGCCGGCATAGTCTTGGGCGATAAGCTGGTCCACACCGCGCACGAGCAGGTAAGGATAAAGCTGCTTGAGGGCCTCGTTGGCGTCCATCATGTCGAGGGCCTCCACTTTCGGGTTGATGGAAAGCGCCTTCTCAAACGCGTCGAAAGCCTCTTCGGGAGCATTCGGATAGCGAATCTGATAGCTCTCGTTCTTCTGCTTCTCGCTGTATTCGCGGTTGGCAAGCAGGAACTCGATGTTGCCCTTGTAGAGCCAGGTCTGCGCCTTGGCGGCGAGTTTCTCGTCGGCCGTGCACAGGTCGATTTGCTCTTTCGCCTTGTCGAAATCCTTGTCATAGAAGCAGTTATATGCTTTCGTCAAGGACGGCTTCTGGGCGAAGAGGCTCGTCACAATCAGGATGTTCGCGATTAACAGAAGATGCTTTTTCATCGTTTTGGGATTTATGATGGATTATGCTTCAGACTCGGTTTCAGGATTGTCGTTTAACTTATCGTTGCCGGTTTGTTCGCCATTTTCGGGAACGATGGGATTTCCGTTTTCGTCGAATTCTTCCTCATCCTCCTGACGCGGCACCTCGCAAACGGCGGCGATAACGTCTTTCCCGCGAAGGTCTATCAGTTTCACACCCTGCGTGTTACGACCGAGGATGCGCAGCTGGTCAACGTGGAGGCGGATGGCGATACCGGAACGGTTGATGATCATCAGGTCGTCCTCATCGGTCACAGCCTTGATGGCGATGAGCTTGCCCGTCTTTTCGGTAATCTTGATGGTGCTCACACCTTTACCGCCACGGTGTGTGATACGGTAATCCTCTAACAGTGAGCGCTTTCCGTAACCGTTCTCGGATACAATCAGGATATTGCTGCGGTCGTTGTCGATGGCGAGCATACCCACCACGCGGTCGTTCTCGTCCTCCAAGCTGATACCGCGCACGCCGGCGGCAGTACGGCCGATGGCACGTAACTCCTCATTTTCATGGAAGCGGATGGCACGACCGGAGTGCAGGGCCATCATGATGTCGCTGTTGCCGTCGGTGAAGCGGGCCGCTAACAGACGGTCGCCCTCACGCACGTTGATGGCGATGATGCCTTTCTTGCGCGGGCGCGAGTAAGCGTCGATGGAGGTCTTCTTGATGATACCCTTCTCGGTACACAATATAATATAATGGTTGTTGATGTAGTCGGGGTCGTCGATGGATTTGAGGTTGATGATGGCCGTGATCTTGTCGCCCTCTTCGATTTGGAGCAGGTTCTGGATGGCGCGACCCTTGGAGGTCTTCATGCCTTCCGGAATCTCGAACACTCTCATCCAGAAGCACTTGCCGCGTTCGGTGAAGAAGAGTAGGTAGTTGTGGTTGGTGGCCATGTAGAGGTGCTCGATGAAGTCTTCGTCGCGGGAGCTGCTGCCACGGGAGCCCTTGCCACCGCGGTTCTGCACCTTGTACTCGGCCAGCGGCGTGCGCTTGATGTAGCCGAGGTGCGAGATAGTGATGACCACCTCTTCGTCGGCGATGGTGTCCTCCACGCGGAACTCGGAAGAGCTGTATTCGATGGGGGAGCGGCGCTCGTCACCGAAACGCTTCTTGATATCCTGCAACTCGTCCTTGATGATGCCCATACGCAAGTTCACGTCGTTGAGCACATCGTTGAGGTAGGCGATGAGCTTCATCAATTCGTCGTATTCGTCCTGCAGTTTCTGGCGCTCCATGCCAGTGAGTTGGCGCAGACGCATCTCGACGATGGCCTTGGCCTGGATTTCGGTGAAGTCCCAGTTGGTCATCAAACCCTGTTGGGCTTCCTGGACGGTCTGTGAGGCGCGGATGAGGGCGATGATTTCGTCGATGATGTCGAGGGCTTTGAGGAAACCTTCGAGGATGTGGGCGCGCTCCTGGGCCTTCTTGAGGTCGTAGCGGGTGCGACGGATGACCACCTCGTGGCGGTGCTTCACGTACTCGGAGATCATGTCCTTGAGGTTCAAGGTCATGGGACGGCCGTTGACGAGGGCCACGTTGTTGATGCTGAACGACGACTGCAGGGCGGTCATCTGGTAAAGCTTGTTAAGCACAACTTCGGGCACGACATCCTTTTTCAGTTCATAGACGATGCGGGTACCGTTGCGCTTGTTGGTAAGGTTCTGCACGTCGGTGATGCCGGCGATCTTGCCCTCCTTGACAAGATCCACAGTGTGGCTGATCATGTCGGAGGGGTTGGTCATGTAAGGCAATGTAGTGACGATGATGCAGTTATGGTTCTTTTCCGTTTCGATTTCGGCGTGACCGCGCATGACGATGCGGCCGCGGCCAGTGAGGAAAGCATCCTGGACGCCCTTGTAGCCGTAGATGATGCAGCCGGAGGGGAAGTCGGGGGCCTTGATGGTGTGCATCAGTTCCTCAATGGTGATGTCGTTGTTGTCGATGTAGGCGCAGATGCCGTCGCAAACCTCGCTGAGGTTGTGGGGCGCCATGTTGGTGGCCATACCGACGGCGATGCCGGAGGAACCGTTGACGAGCAGGTTCGGGATTTTGGCCGGCAGCACGGTGGGCTCGGGGATGGAGTCGTCGAAGTTCAGCGACATATCCACCGTATCTTTCTCAATGTCAGCGACCATTTCTTCGGAGGAGCGACGGAGGCGGGCCTCGGTGTAACGCATGGCGGCGGGACTGTCGCCATCCACGGAACCGAAGTTACCTTGACCGTCCACGAAGGGGTAGCGCAGGGTCCAGGGCTGTGCCATACGCACGAGGGCGTCATACACAGCCGTGTCGCCGTGCGGGTGGTACTTACCGAGCACCTCACCGACGATACGGGCGCATTTACGGTAGGGACCGCTCTCGGTGATGTTCATGTCCCACATGGCGTATATAATGCGGCGTTGCACGGGCTTGAGACCGTCGCGCACGTCGGGCAAGGCACGTGACACGATGACCGACATCGAATAGTCGATGTAGGCCGTCTTCATCAGGTTTTCGATGTTATACGGAACAATTTTCTCGTCTAAAATCTCATTCTCTTCCATTTTTCGTCTTCTATTTAATCTCTAACTGTCTTAAAATGAAAAATTTATACTTTCAATTCAGAAACCACGAAAATACGATTTTTTTTGATTTGCAGGTGATAAAATCTGTCATAACTTATCAACAGCAAAAAAGGGCTTAACGCGAAAAAACGGCGTTAAAATGCGTTCTCGTGGAAAATGTGAAAAAATGCGTTGTCTCATTCGAGAAAAATGTATTTCTGCGCTTCAATTTAAAAACTTATCACAATGAAAAAAACATTCAAATTACTGCTGTTTTTGCTGATTGGGGTAACCCCTTTCATGTTTTCGGGATGTAATGACCAACCCTCAGAAGACGAACTCCTCGCCATGTTGGTTGATGGCCGTTGGGACGGTGAAATGGACATCAGCTACACCCACGGCGGTGTGACGTATTCCTCTACCGGTACGCATCTCCAGTTCTGGAACGATGTCAACACGACCGCCGGGCACGGCAAATGGTGCAACACCTTCTTCGACGAGAACGCCCCTCTTCCCAGCTTGAGCTACGATTTCTCTTGGGAAGCGAAAGACAAGGTTATCTATCTCACTTTCAATACGAATGATAACGAGATTGTTGACAAAGCCAAGCTGAAGATTGCCTCTTACATCATCGGACCTGATGGATTTACGGGCAAAATTTCCACGATGGACGGTTCCAAGAGCGCGGATTTCCTGCTCGTCCACACCTATTCCCCGTGGGATTGGGAAGTCTATCCTATTTATCCTTGGGATGTTTACCCCTTCTACCCCTGGTACGATCCGTGGTATGATCCGTTTTACTACTGGTAATATTCGGTAGAGACGTGCCATGGTGCGTCTCTACAACAATTCATAACAAACAAACCGGCCGATGTTCTCTGAAAACACCGGCCGATTTCTTTATGTTCGGATCGATTGTGCCCCGTTGTAGGGGCGAATGATTACTCGCCTCTACGGGTTGGGTAACCGTTTCTTAATCTCTTCCAATTCCTTGAACAATTCCGGCAATTTGCGCATCATCACCATCTCACGCCAGCGTTGCGGAGCGTCGCCGGCGGGCATCCCGAAGAGGGTCTTGCCCTCCTCCTTCACGTCCTTGTCGATGCCGGAGCAGGCTAACAGCACAGTGCCTTTGGCCACATAGAGGTCCTTGTTGACGGCGGCCTTGGCCCAGATTTTGCAATCGTCGTCGAGGTAGGTGCAGCCGGCGATGCCGCATTGGGCACCGAGAAGCACGCGCTTGCCGATGTGCGTGTCGTGGCCCACCTGCACGAGGTTGTCGAAGACAGTGCCGTCGTCGATGAAGGTCGTGCCGGAAACGCCACGGTCGATGCAGCAGTTGCAGCCGATCTCCACGTTGTTGCCGATGTAGGTGTCGCCGCAGGAGGTTAGCTTCAGCCAGCCATCGGGACGCTTCTGGAAGTAGCAGGCGTCGGCGCCGATGGTGCTGTTGGAGTGGATGACCACATTGTCGCCGATGACCGTGTTGGCGTAAATGCTCACGTTGGAGTGGATGACGCAGTTCTTGCCGATGCGCACATTCTCACCGATGAAGACCAGCGGTTGGATGACCGTGCCTTCACCGATGATTGCGCTCGGATGGATTGGCGTCTGTTGCGGCGTGAAATGGGTGAAATGCTGTACCACAGCAAGATAATCGCGCAAAGGATCCTCGGTGACGAGCAACACCTTACCGTCGGGACATTCGATGTCCGCGTTGTTGATCAGGATGACGGTGACCTCGCTCTGGAGCATCCGGGTGTAGTAGCGATCGCTGTCCACGAACGACAAATCCCCTTTGTGCACAGAGTGCAACTCATTAACTCCTGTCACCCTCACGGAGGCGTCCCCCTTGACGGTGACAGGATGTCCAATCAGTTGTATCAGTTCGTCTAACGAAAGCGACTGATGAAGTATCATGCGAAGAGATTACTCTTTAACGCGTTCTGAATATTTGTTGGTGCGGGTGTCAACTTTGATTTTCTCACCCACATTGATGAACAGCGGCACATAGACGTCGGCGCCGGTCTCCACCACAGCGCGTTTGAGGGAGTTGGTAGCGGTGTCGCCCTTCACGCCCGGGTCTGCCTCGATGACCTCCAGATCCACGAACGGGGGAAGTTCGCAGGTGAGCGGGGTGTCGGTGTCGGTGTCGTAGTTGATTTCCACCTCCTGGCCTTCCTTGAGCAGGTCGGGGTTGTTGATGAGCTCCTTCTCGATGGAAAGCTGCTCGTAGGTCTCGGTGTGCATGAAGACGTAGGTGTTGTCGCCTTCTTTATACAAGAATTGGTAAGGACGGCGCTCCACGCGGGCGAGTTCGATCTTGATGCCGGCGTCGAAACGGAATTCCTGAACTCTACCGTTTTTGATGTTTTTCAGTTTGGTGCGGACGAAGGTGTTGCCCTTGCCGGGTTTCACGTGCAGGAATTCGACGATAGTCCATAATTCGTTGTTGTGAACGATACAGAGGCCGTTCTTAAAATCAGCAGTTGTTGCCATACAAATTGGTTTTTTAATTAGAAAAAAATCGGCGGCAAAGATACATTTTTTTCGGATTGTTTTCGGACGGAAATCACGTTTCCCCGTTTTCCTCCCGGAACGGCCGTCCATTCCCATTTTTTTCTTATTTTTGCCGCCTAAAATATAAGAATATGTTAGGAAACTTTTCGTACCATAATCCCACCAAGCTCTATTTTGGTGATGCGTCTTTGAACTACCTCAAGGACGAACTGAAGAACTACGGACCCGTCGTGCTGCTGAACTACGGCAGCGGCAGCGTGAAGAAAAACGGCATCTACGACGAGGTGGTGGCCATCCTGAAGGAGGCCGGCAAGACCGTCGTGGAGAACCCCGGGGTGATGAGCAACCCCACCTTAGAGAAACTGCACGAGGGTGTCCGGATCGCCCGCAGGCACCACGTCGATATGATCCTCTCCCTTGGCGGCGGCAGCGTCTGCGACTACTCCAAGGGCGTGGCCGCCTCGGTGTTCTACGACGGCGACTATTGGGACAGATTCTGGCTGCAGGGGAAGAACCCCGACGCCAATCAGCGCATCCTGCCCGTCGGCTGCATCCTGACGATGGCGGGCACCGGCTCTGAGATGAACGGCGGCTCGGTGATTACCGATGCGGAACACAAATTCAAGGTGGGGCACGTGTTCGACGACCGTCTGATGCCGGAGTTCTCCATCCTCAACCCGAAATACACGATGACCGTGCCCGACGAGCAGATGAAAGCGGGCATCTACGACATCATGAACCATATCTTTGAGCAGTACTTCTCCGATTTCGACGACAACACCAGCGACTACCTCTCCGAAGGACTGATGCGCGGTCTCGTCGTCGCCTCGCGTGCGGCGGTGAAGAACCCGCAGGACTACGAAGCCCGCTCCAACATCATGTGGACGGCCACTTGGGCACTCAACACGCTGCTCAAATGCGGCAAGACGCAGGACTGGATGGTGCACATGATCGGCCACAGCGTGGGTGCCTGGACGCACGCCCCGCACGGCTTCTGCTTGGCTGCCGTCTCGATGGCCTATTACAAACGGGCCATGAAGCCCGGTTTGGCCAAGTTCGTGCGCTTCGCCAAGAATGTATGGAACGTCTGCCCTGACGGCAAGACCGACGAACAGATTGCCGAAGCCGGTCTCGAAGCCCTGAAGAACTGGATGCTGGAAATCGGTCTCCCGCTGACCATCAGCGAGCTCGGCGCCACCGAGGAGATGATTCCCGGCATCACCCAAGGCACCATCTGCTATCCCGCCGGCTATATGGATCTGAAGCCCGAGGATGTCACGGAGATTCTGAAGGAGAGCATGTAATGGACGCAACGGAATACATCCATAAACTGGGTCTCGTTCCACATCCGGAAGGAGGTTATTACCGCCAGCTGTTCGGCAATGACGAGACGGGTGAAAAGCCCGTCTCCACCATCTATTACATGCTGACCGCCAACGACATGTCGGCGTTCCACCGTCTGCACAACATGGTGGAAATCTGGTATTTCCATGCGGGCGAGCCCCTCAATATCTATGTGATTGATCCGGACGGGACCTTGGCCGTCCATCGGCTTTCCGAGCAAGACGAAATGCAGGTGGTCATCCAGCCGGAGCAGTGGTTTGCCGCCGAGATCCCCTCCAAACGCGGCTTCTGCCTCGTCGGATGTGCCGTCGGTCCGGCCTTCCGTTTCGAGAATTTCGAGTTAGCCAAGAGGGACGAGTTATTGGGGCTGTATCCCCAGCACGGGGAACTGATCGAGAGAATGTGCAAGGTGTAACCGCAAAATCACCCCTTACGGACATTCCACCGCCCGTATCCTCACCGTGTCGCGCACATCGCGGTTGAGGTAGTAAATCTCCACCGCCTGGCCATTGTCAATGGATTCCTTGGAAAAGAGATAGGGCTCCAGCTGCAAATTAAAACTGTCTGTGACAAAACGCTGGCCGGAGGGAGTCATCAGCATCGCTACCATACAATCCTCTTTTTCGCAAATGAAGCGGTATATTCGCCGGCCATCGAACTCCACTAAGGCCACCTCTTTGAAACAGGCGGCGGTGTCGGGCACCACGATGGTGTCGCAACGGCCTTCCCAATTGGCTACCAACATTTTGCAATGGTCATCCAATACGGTGAACGGGAGTTTGGCCTCCTGTAATTCTTGATTGTTATACATTTTGTGACCAAACAACAATCTCGCATATTTTATTTTGGGAGCCGGCGGAAAAGACAAGGTTTTCCACAAATTGTCGGTGAAATAACCATATTTCTCAGACTCCACGCTGCACGCGCAACGGGCCATCACCGGACGGTCGGGAAAGACGGTATGGTAGAGTATCAGCCTGTCCTCCAGGCATATCGGGGCAAGCGGATCCTGGTCCCCGTTGAGGCGCATTCCGATCACCATAGCGGGGTCGTGCAACGGCGGACGCCAGCCGTCATACGGGCACGCCCGTGTGTGATAGCGGAAATGCATCCCTAAAATCCGTTCCGTCATCGGATTGCGCTTGTCGTACTCGCCACTGCGCACCCCGTTCGCCGCCGAACGGAAGGTCAGGCCGCTCCACAGCACAAAAACGGCGCACATTGCCAAACCGCCGACATACCAAAGCCGCACCTTCTTGTTGACGGGATGCACCAGATTGCACCATATCAGCACAAACAGGAACCATTGCGGTATGGGCAGGATGATGTTGTCGGGAAAGGTGAAACAGAACCAATAGAGAAACACGCCCGTGCTGATGCCGCACATCAGGGCATTGGGCCGCCACAACGGAGTGCGCTCCAACCAGGTGAACAGGATAATGTTCAGGAAGCTCAGCACCTGCACAACCGCGGCCCACACCACAAACACACAGAAGCCGCCGTTGAAGTGGTGGTTCAACACCACGGAGACGATGACAAAAAACAGGTTTAGGAACGGCATCGCCTTGTATCTCAACTGTTTGCCGTGATTCGACAGGAAATAAGTGATATGACCCATATTGACAAAAGATGGTGAGGTAGATATAACGGAGGAGCGTGCTGAATATTGTCTTGGAAAATCTTTTGCACTTAGCTCACAACCGTATTGAAATCGAATTCGCTTTTTTTGCGAACTTTGAAAAAAAAAGTTATATCTTTGCGGCCTGAAATCATACCAAGGTATGGAAGTGAAATTTGAGAAAGAATACTTGCGAGAACTGTTCTACTATGGGGAAACTAAAGACAAACAACATCGCTATCAGCCTCATATTATTAGAAGATATGTTCGTGTGGTCAATATTCTCGATTCGGTGGAAAAAGTGATAGATCTGTATAGATATAGGGCTCTTCATTACGAGAAATTGGTGGGTGATAAAGCAGGTTTGGAA
>CAJOKR010000051.1 GCA_905235135.1 uncultured Bacteroidales bacterium | reverse complement strand
CGCAAAATAAAAACTTTCCCGCCAAACCGCCATAACCCATTTTGACCCATTTTAATGGGCGATTTGTATCGTGGTATGGCGCTTTCTTCTCCCGTTTTTATCAAGGGCCAAAAATATACAATATATAATTATGATTATCAGATGTTTAGCAAAGTGTTGCTTGGCGGATTGCACAGAATTAATAGGCAAAAAGGCGGGATGTTCTGTGTTTGCAGTTTGAACTATAAAAACAGTGGAGATTCTTGCAGTTCAAAATATAAATTTCGCTTCTGACAGCTTCCTATCTATGGCTCTTCATCGTTGCATCTGTTGGCGTGTTTTCGTGATTTTTCGTAGGAGATTCCGCTCGCTCACTGCGTTCGCGGCGGAATGGTGCGCACTTCCCTATGAAACCAAAGGGGGTGAAGATGGGCGGTATGGGAAAAACTGCCGTTGCCTGAAGTTTCACGACCGCCGCCCATCTTCTCCCCCGTTTGTATTGGCAGCGGAATGGTAAAATATCGCACCTTAACTTTCCCCCATCCCGTTTATATATTCCTCAGGCTGCTCCTGCTGCTCGCGGTAGGAGCGGCTCAGGTCGGCGAAGAAGTCGTGGCCGAGGATTTGGGCGAGCTTCATCAGCGTGTTCGTGTCAATCCACTGGCGGGAGAAGATCAGATAGACGTTGTTGCGGTGGCAGCCCAGCTGCTGCGCCAACCACGGCACCTTGATCCCCTTCTGGGTCACCACCCGGCGGATGACTTGCCCTATGTGCAAACCTTCTTCGCTCATCGCTCTACCGTTTGTGACATATAAATGGCGTGGAATTTCGCTTGTCCGACTCTCGGGTTTCCACTCCCACACATCTGACAAGCATTCCACGCCGTTACAAACGGCTTGCGGAATCTGTCCTTGATGTGTGTTGCCCCCGATTCGACGGAGAGCGTGTGGAAATTGAGAGTCAAGGATAGCTGCAAACGCTATTTTATATGTTCGATTGTTTCTTTTCTGTTCTTTTTCTTCTAATTATTTTGGTGACATTGACAAACGGGATGAAAATCTATCCCGTCCATTTTGACCTGCAAAACTACAATTTTTTCGGATTGGTTGCAATGGGTCAAAATGGGCGACACGGGCAATTAGCAAAATGTTTACTTTTGCAGCCGTAAATAGGATTCTTTATGGACGACAACGACAAGATCTACATCGAACACCTGAAAGACCTCCTGTGCGAGGCCTTGGACCGGCAGATGAACCGCGCCTCCGACTTCGTGTTCCTGCAGGCTTACGTCTTCGAGCGCACCCGCGAGAACATCGGCCTCAACACGCTGAAACGGATCTGGAACTACGGCAACACGCCCGTGACCCCGCGCATCTTCACGTTGGATGTCCTGTCCAAGTCCGTAGGCTACCGCAACTTCGAGGACATGAAACGTTTCTATGGCGACGATGGGGCGGACTCTTCCGACAAGGTGTTCGGCAAGGTGGTGAGCAGCCAAGACCTGCATCCTGGCGACCGCGTGACGCTCTGCTGGGACCCCGGCCGCCGCTGCACCGTGGAATACCTCGGCAGCAACGCTTACCGTGTGCTCAGCAGCGAACGCACCAAGCTGAAACCCGGCAACACCTTCCAGACCGCCTTCTTCGCCACCGGCTCGCCCCTCATCCTCTCCAACCTCGTCCAGGACGACTCCTTCGCCACCCTCTACGAAATCGGCCGCAAAACCGGCGTGACACAACTGACGGTGGAAACGGAATTATAATTCATAATTCATAATTCATAATTCAATCGGTTCTATCCTCTTGAACTTCCCCCACACCTCGTGTTTCCGGTATTTCTCCACCGACTGGGCAGGCACGTATAATATTGCGTTTTCGGGGATGCCGTATAACGAATTCGGCAGCATCGTGGGCGGTTCCTCGCAACGGACGATCATTGTCTCCAGCGCTTTGTTCTCGTTGAAGGCGTAGTTCCAGATGCGCTTCACGCCACGGCCGATCTCCACTTCCCGCAAATTATAGCAGTAGGAAAAGCAGTAAAATCCGATCACTTCCGTCTGGTCGGGGATCCTGACGTGTGTGAGGGCGCTCATGTAAAAGGCCGCAGTGCCCAAAATCTGAAGCGAGTCCGGCAAACGGATTTCGCAGAGTTGGTATGCGTAGCAGGCAAAATTGTGGGGCAACTCCCGCAGGGTATTGGGCAGCTCGATATTTTCCAGGAAATCCATGTTGGAGAACACATTCGCGGGCAATTGTCCCACGCTGTCATCCACAATGGTCTTTTTCAGGGAGTTGCAGCGGTAGAACATGGCCTTTTCGGCGAACTCCCCGGTCCCGATGCTGCAGTCCGTGGCTTTCCACACCAAAGTGGTGAGCGAGTGGCAGTCGGCAAAGGCGTTGGTCTCTATCCGCCTCAACGAACGCGGAATGACAATCGTGTCTTTCAATAAGTTGCAGCCGCTGAAGGCCTTGTGCCCGATGCGTTCGATGCCTTCGGAGAAGGTGACGTGGGTGAGTCCGATGCAGTTAAAGAACGCGCTGGAGTCCAGTTCGGTGACGCGATAGCGGAAGCCCCTGTGCCGGATGTCGGCGGGAACCACCAGGTCACCAGCCGGTACTCCTGGCACATCGACGCGCCAGCCCATGGTGCCATTCGGGTTGACGAAGGCCACCGTGCGGTGCCAATGCGACAACACCTTTGCATAGACGGTCTGCCCGGAATCCAACGTGACGGGGAAGATTTTTCCGTCGGGATGCATCCAAAAGCAGAACAGGCCGATGAGGAGTATTGGCAGCAGCCACAATTCCCACCGCGGGCGCATCAGCTTGGCCAAAGCCGCCACCGACTGCGGTCGTTTGCTGGGGTCTTGGCGTTGCGCACGGCGGACGGCGCGACCGTAACGGTGCGGGAACATCCGCTTCAGCAGGCCGCCCAACGCGTAGATGTCGCTGCGGTGGTCGGCATACTGTCCGGCCAGTTGCTCGGGCGCGGCGTACTTGCGCGTGCCGCCCGTCTGCCGGAAGGCGAAGCCGCTGTTGTCGGAAAGCCCGAAGTCGATGATCTTGGCGGCCATCCCGTCTTTGGTAATCAGGATGTTGGAGGGTTTGAGGTCGAGATGCCAGATCTGCCGTTCGTGGCAGTAGGCCATGGCGTCCAGAATCTGCCGGAAGATGCGCTCGCGGGAGGCGGCGGACGGTTTCGTAAGCAGCCACTGGTCGAGACTCAACCCGTCCACGTATTCCATCACGATGCAGAGCCCGGCTTTGGAATCCTCCTCCAGACTGTTCACCCGCACGATATGGGGATGGTCGAGCTGCACCCCGATCTGGTACTCCTTGGAGAGATACTCGCGCAAAGCAGGGTCGTCGCGGTACTCGGGCGCAAGGCCCTTCAGCACGTAGTAACGACCGAATCGGCAGGCACGGTAGAGTACATTGCCCGGCTGCCGGCTTCGCACCGGCAATTTCTCGTAGCCGGAGAATTCCGCAGACAGAGCATCCAAGGAACCCGAAATGGCTCCTGAGGCGTAATAATACTCCTCGTGTACGAAATTTTCAGTATCTTTGATAGAGGGGCAAAAGTACACATTTTTCAATAATACGAGACCAATCCCTATTTTTTGTATTTTTGCGGCCTATTTGAGATGTGAGACGCTCAGAAATCGTGGGGGTAATTAGGTATTAAAAATTGCTTCCTTAAGCAGCCTCGGAGAGGCAACACGCACGAAGTGCAAGTAATCCCGCACAAGCGAAGCGCAGTGTGGGGGTGACAACAACGATAACAAATAAAGTAAGATAATGACAACCACCGACCAAATCAAAGCGGTTCAAACGAGGCTCAGTGAGCTAAGGAGGTATCTTTGACGTAGATGCCAAAGAACTGGAAATCAAACAGAAAGAAGAAATAACCCAACAGGACGGCTTTTGGGACGACCCGAAGGCCGCCGAGAAGTTGCTGAAGGAGATCAGCGGCATCAAGGCGTGGGTGGCCGACTATTACAAGGCTGCCGAGCTGAACGATGAACTCCTGGTTGTCAGCGAGTTCCAGCAGTCGGGTGATGCCACCGAGGCGGAACTCGACGAGGCCTACAACAAAACGATGGAGGCCGTGGAGAAGCTGGAGTTCAAGAACATGATGCGCGACGAGGAGGACTCCTTCGACGCGATCCTGAACATCAACTCCGGCGCGGGCGGCACCGAAAGCTGCGACTGGGCGGAGATGCTTCTGCGCATGTACCTGCGCTGGGCGGAACGCCACAACTTCTCCGTGAAACTCCTTGACCGTCAGGAGGGTGACGTGGCGGGTATCAAGTCCGCGTCCATCGAAATCGAGGGTTCCTACGCCTACGGTTTCCTCAAGAGCGAGAACGGCGTGCATCGGTTGGTGCGCATCTCCCCGTTCGACTCAGCGGCGCGTCGGCACACGTCGTTCGCCTCCGTGTTCGCCTATCCGGTCATCAACGACGACATCGAGATCGAGGTCAGTCCGGCGGACATCTCGTGGGACACTTACAGAAGCAGCGGTCCGGGCGGGCAGAACGTCAACAAGGTGGAGACGGCCGTGCGCCTGCACCACCATCCCACGGGCATCGTCATCGAGTGCCAGGTGACCCGCTCGCAGTCGCAGAACCGCGAGAAGGCCATGCAGATGCTGAAGTCGCAGCTCTACCAGATCGAGCTGGAGAAGAAGCGTGAGAAGCTCAACGAAATCGAGAGTTCCAAGAAGCGCATCGAGTGGGGCAGCCAAATCCGCAGCTACGTGATGCAGCCCTACAAGCTGGTGAAAGACCTGCGCACGCAGTACGAGACCGGCAACGTCAACGCGGTGATGGACGGCGACCTCGACGGGTTCATCAAGGCGTATTTGATGCAGTTTCACTGAGTCCAAAAAAATCGTATCTTTGCCAAATTTTAGAGCAAGGTAAAGAAACGATATGCAAGAGTCTAAATTACAATCCATTGAACAGGCCATTGAGGACCTGAAAGCAGGGAAATTCGTCATCCTCGTTGACGATGAAGAGCGCGAAAATGAGGGCGATTTCATCATCGCCGCCCAACATATAGATGCCGACAAGGTAAACTTCATGCTTACCCGCGGCCGCGGCGTGCTCTGCGTGCCCATGACCGACGAACGGTGCCGCGAACTCGACCTCGAGATGCAGGTCTCCAACAACACCTCCATCCACGAGACTCCCTTCACCGTCACCGTCGATTTGCTCGGACACGGCTGCACGACGGGTGTCTCCATGCACGACCGCGCCGCCACCATCAACGCATTAGCCGACAAGTCGATGAAGGCCACTGACTTCGGCCGCCCGGGACACGTGAACCCCCTGCGCGCCCGCGACGGCGGCGTGCTGGTACGCGCCGGCCACACCGAAGGTACCGTCGATCTACTGAAGCTGGCAGGCATGGAGCCCGTGGGTGCCCTCATCGAAATCATCAACCCTGACGGCACGATGGCACGTCTTCCAGAGTTACTGGAAGTAGCTGAACAATACGGAATTACAATTACCAGCATTGAAAAGCTGATTGCCTACCGTTTGGAGAAGGAAACCCTCATCCGCCGCGAGCAGGAGGTCAACCTGCCCACGCAATGGGGCGACTTCAAGCTGATCGCCTACACGCAGCTCAACAACGGCGCCACCCACCTCGCTCTCAAAAAAGGCGACTGGAAGGACGGCGAGCCGGTGATGGTGCGCGTACACTCGTCCTGTGCCACCGGCGACATCTTCGGATCCTGCAAGTGCGACTGCGGCGAGCAGCTGCACCGCGCCATGGAAATGGTCGATAAGGAGGGCAAAGGTCTGGTGCTCTACATGAGTCAGGAAGGCCGTGGCATTGGACTCATCAACAAGCTGAGAGCCTACCACTTACAAGAACTCGGTCGCGATACCGTGGAGGCCAACCTCGAACTCGGTTTCAAGGCCGATGAGCGCGATTACGGCGTGGGAGCGCAGATTCTTCGCGACCTCAAGGCCACCAGCGTCCGCCTCATCACCAACAACCCCGCCAAACGAGTCGGCCTCTCCGCCCACGGCATCCAAATCGTCGAAACCCTGCCGATTATCATCAAACCCAATAAGATTAACGAGGCTTATCTTCGCACCAAACAGGCGAAGATGGGACACGATTTGCATTTTGACCTCAACAAATAACAGAAGAGACGAGGTGTACCGCGTCTTTACAATAACGACAATAACGATAAATGAAACACATCCGAAACTTCTGCATCATCGCCCATATCGACCACGGTAAGAGTACGTTGGCCGATCGGCTGCTGCAATATACCAAGACTGTGAACGACCGCGACTTCCAGAACCAGGTGCTAGACGACATGGATTTGGAGCGCGAGCGCGGTATCACTATCAAGAGCCATGCCATCCAGATGGATTACATGTATAAGGGAGAGAAGTACGTTCTCAACCTGATCGACACTCCAGGCCACGTGGACTTCTCCTACGAGGTGTCGCGTTCCATTGCCGCTTGCGAAGGGGCGTTGCTACTTGTGGATGCTACGCAAGGTGTTCAGGCTCAGACAATTTCGAATCTCTATCAGGCCATCGACAACGATTTGGAGATTATTCCGGTCATCAACAAGATGGACATGCCTTCGGCAATGCCCGACGAGGTGAAGGACCAGATTGTGGATATGCTCGGCTGCGACGTGGACGACATCATCGAGGCGAGCGGCAAGACGGGGCAGGGCGTGGAGCAGATTTTGGAGGCTATCATCGAGAGAATTCCTGCTCCCAAAGGTGATCCCGATGCGCCGCTGCAGGCCCTTATCTTCGACTCCATCTTCAACTCCTTCCGCGGCATCATCGCTTACTTCCGTATCTTCAACGGCACCATCCGTACCCACGATATGGTGAAGTTCTTTGCCACCAAGCACGAGTACGACGCCGACGAAATCGGCATTCTCAAGATGGATCGCGTGCCCAAGGATGTCCTTTCCGCGGGCGATGTGGGTTACCTGATTACCGGCATCAAGACCTCCACGGAGGTGAAGGTCGGCGATACCATCACGCACGTGGAAAATCCCTGCGAGACCGCCATCGAGGGCTTTCAGGAGGTGAAACCGATGCTGTTCGCCGGTATTTATCCCACCGAAGCTGACCAGTACGAAGAATTGCGTGCTTCTCTCGAAAAATTGCAGCTCAACGATGCGTCTCTGACCTTCGTTCCCGAGTCGTCATTAGCATTGGGATTCGGTTTCCGTTGCGGCTTCCTCGGACTGCTGCACATGGAAATCATCCAGGAGCGTTTGGACCGTGAGTTCGACCAGGATGTGATTGCCACCGTGCCGAACGTTTCGTACAAAGTGCTGACTACCAAGAAACAGTGGTTGGATGTTTATAACCCGTCGGGAATGCCCGCGCCGAACGAAATCGACCATGTGGAAGAGCCGTACATCCGCGCCCAGATTATCACCAAGGACGACTATATCGGTCCCGTCATCAAGCTCTGTATCGACAAGCGTGGCACGCTGGTGAACCAGATGTATGTGGCCGCCAACCGTGTGGAGTTGACTTTCGATTTGCCGCTCGGCGAGATCGTCTTTGACTTCTACGATAAACTTAAGAGCATTTCAAAAGGTTATGCCTCTTTCGATTACCATATCACCGATTACAAGCCAGCGCAGCTTGTGAAGCTTGATATCCTACTCAACGGCGAATCAGTGGATGCTTTGTCAGCCCTAATTCACGTGGATAACGCATACTCGTTCGGACGCCGTATCTGCGAGAAGCTTAAGGAGTTAATTCCGCGTCAGCAGTTTGACATCGCCATCCAGGCGGCCATCGGATCCAAGATTATCGCCCGCGAGACCGTCAAGCAAGTCCGTAAGGATGTGACGGCCAAGTGTTACGGCGGCGATATCACCCGTAAGCGCAAGCTGTTGGAGAAGCAGAAGAAAGGTAAGAAGCGTATGCGTCAGGTCGGCAACGTGGAAGTGCCGCAGTCGGCATTCCTGGCGGTGCTTAAACTCGATTAGGAGACCCCTGAAATGTAAGATGTAAGATGTTTGGGGTAATCTACTGGCTAATGCAAGTAGATTACCCCAAATGTTTTATCGTATTACAGTGACTTTTTTGACCGTTCCGTCGCTGGTGCGCACGAGATAGGTGCCGTTCGTCGAGACGGTGAATACGCGGTGGTCAGCATCGCTATGGAGTTCTGTGGCGATGAGTTTACCATCGATGCTGTAAATCTCCACGGATTGTCCTGCCGCACCATCCACCATAATCTGATTGCCGTTGCTGTAGATTTCCACTTCGGGCATTGTTATATCCCCAATGCCGACACCGGGCTGGAACAGAGCATGATAGGTCTTGTCTTCCGTCACGGTCACCGTTCTCGGATTATCGGTATTGCCGCCGATCCAGCGCAGGAATTCATAACCGGTGTAGGGAACGGCTTCAATTTGGATTTCGGTGCCGTAGGGGAAATTGCCACCTCCGAGGGTGTAGCCCATGTCGGGTTGTTCGCTCACGACGGTAATCTGGTGCATATCAATCTCAAAGTGAGCGGTATAGGTAGCGTTGTTCGTAACCGTGATGGTGCGAGTGTCGGTGGTGATTCCGTCATTCCACTGCGTAAAGTGATGATGCGGGGCAGCCGTGGCGGTCAGCGTGACGATTGAGCCGTCAGGATAGATGCCCCCGCCGCTCACACTGCCTTGGTTTGCATCAGCAGCCTCCGCTGTGATGGTGTAGAAAGTCACGGGATTCGTATTCGACAGATTGGCGTGGATCATCCATGTGCGGTTGATTCCGTAAGTGCAGACCGAAGCCCAACTCACACCGTCTGTGGAGACCCAGGATCCTTCGGGATTGCCGGCGTAGTTGCTGCCGGCTGCAGGATAGCTGATGCCGGTGTTGTACAGGACAATCCACAAGGGAAGTGTGTGGTTCAAAGAGACAGGGGTGGTAAGGTTGACCGTTTGCCAGTCGCTGGCACCCGTGGTCGTGATGGTCTGGCTGGCAATCTGGGTTTCAGGGGCATCGCTGCCGCCCTGATAAATCGTGAGTTCGTAAGTGCCAGCTTGAATGTCCATCATCTTGATTCCGTCCAGAAGGTCGTAGCCAGTGAGGGTTCCGGCGGGGAAGCGCACGCCCCAATGGAGCGAACCACCTGCGCCGACGTTGCCCGCGAAAGCCCCGTTGTCGTAGTGCTTCTCAGCATCGCCCAGGTTTGCGAATTGGGCGTTGATCGTGCTGTCGCTGGAGATGTGGACGGTGCGCGGATTCTCGGTGTAGCCGTCGTCCCAGCCAGTGAAGCGATAGCCGCCGGGCAGGGCGGTGGCCGTGATGGTGGTGCTGTCGCCCGCAAGGAAGTTGCCGCCTCCGAAAACTACGCCCATGCTGGGATCATCGGAGTTGACCGTAAGGGTTTTGTACGGTGTGGTGTTGCTGCCGGTAAGCAAGGCGCGGATTATCCAAGATATGTTGAATCCGTAGTCGTGTGCGGAACTCCAGTTACTGCCGTCGGGGGAGATCCATGAACCGTCAGGATTGCCGGCATAATGGCTTCCAACGGCTGGGTAGAGGGTACCGCTGTTGTGAATGGTAATCCACAAAGGCTCCGAGTGGTCGATGGTGACCGGTGTGGTGAACATGGCATCATACCACGTGCCGCTGCTGTTCAGAGTGTAGGTCTGGCTGGCAATCAGCGAACCGGGAGTTTCGGTGCCGCCTTGGAAGAGCTTCACCGTGTAGGTGCCGGTATCGTAGTTCCAGAAGCGGGTGCCGCTGTATGTGGTGAACTCCGAAAGTTCGCCTGCAGGGAAGCGGATGCCCCAATCGAGCGTCCCGCTGCCTCCTAAGATGTTGGACCATGCTCCGTTGTCGTAATGGTGTACGCTGTCACCAAGGTCAGCGTAGGAAGCCGTATAGGTGGCATCTCCTGTCACGATGACTTGTCGCGGGTTTACAGTAGAACCGTCGTTCCAGCCGATAAAGCGGTGCCCGTTGTCGGCAATGGCCTCAAGGGTGGCGCTTTCGCCTGCAGTGTAGGAACCGCCGCCTAACACGTAGCCCATCGCACTGTTGGTCGGCAGGGCCGTGATAGTATAGGTGGCCGCAGTGTTCACAATGGCGATGTTGTCCACGGAGAGGAACAGTCCGTCGTAGGATTTGTGGACGATGGCCACCTTGACAGTCTGGCCGTTGAAGGCCGACAGGTTCACGCTAAATTCCTGATAAGAGGTGCTGTTGATGGGGGTGAGGGGTAGCAGTGTCGTGGTGAATTGGGAAGCTGAGGTGCCGGCCTCGGTGGTCAGCTTCACCATCAAGGTGTCGGGGAAGTTGGCGCTGCCGCAGCGGGCGTGGAAGACCATCACGTGGTTGCCCTCGGCGGGCAGCGCAATGGCCGGAGTTATCAGGTAGTTGTTGGCGTGCAGAGAACCTCCGAGGTTGGGGTTGTAGGAGTAGGAGGCCATGGAATAGGAACCGTCATTCGCCGCGCCGGTGGCCAAAAACCAGTTGTTGCCATCGTTGTCCGCATCAAGGACAGTCCAGCAGCCAGTTCCTTGCTCGAAACTTTCAAACCACGGGAGATCCACAATGATGCAGGTGTCAGCCTGTTGGGTCACCTGCACGGGCACTTGTGCGGATCCCTGGCTCACAAAGACTGTGGCAGTGCGGATGCTGCCGCTGTTATTGGCCGTCGCTGTGACCGTGACAGTGGCGGATCCACCCGAAGCGGTGCCATTGTTAGGCGTGACGGTGAGCCATGGCTGGTTGGAAGCGGCGTACCAAGGGTCAGTGCTGTTGGCGTTCGGGCTTACGGTGAAGATGTCGCTGCCGCCCTGCTGCGGGAGGGTGAGCTGCAACGGGCTGACCTCCAGAAGTCCGTCGGGCTCGATGCCCAGGAGGATGCCCTTGCCGTCATTATAGGAATGGCTGGTGTTGCCACCAGTGCCGCTACCGCCTGGATTCAGGGAGGTTTGGGCATAGTAGCCGTCATAATAGCCGCTCCAGCCCCAGTTCATGTGGAACAGCCCGTTGTTGTCGTAGCCGTCAATCACGAAAGCGTGGCCGCCGCCGTCGCCGTAGCCGGTCTCCAACACCGGCCGCCCGGCGTCAATATCGGCAGTGATGGCGTTGATCCAGTCATTATCGGAGGTGTAGTCCTTGAAAAGACTGTAAAGCGTGCTCTTGTAATGGAAATAGGTCGGCAGCGCTTCTTGGGAACACGCCATAGGGTAACCGTAGCTGTGGACGTAGGCACCGCTACCGTTAATGCCGTACTGCATCTCCACGGCCACGCCCACATGGTACATCAGCGTGGCCACGGCGTTCACCTGCGTGGCACTGCTGCTGTTGGTGAGCGCGTTGGGCATGTTCCCCCAGTCGTAGGTCGTGGCACCGAAATCCACCGACTGATAGCCGAAACCATCCGCCATGTAGCTGTGGCTGCCGACACCGGTCGGGGGCCAGTTCCAATACTTCATGATCTGCGCGGTGGCCGTGGCAGTGCATCCGGTGACGGCGTGCTGGCCGGCGGAGTCGGGACAGAGGTTGTTGTAGCGGGGACTTTGGTCCCACGTGGTGGTGAGCATCGGCGGCACGGCAGTGGTGGCTGCTGGGGTGTATGTCCCCTCAATCAGGCTGTTCCAAAGTGCCGTGATCTCCTCCGTGGCAGCGATGCCGTTCTCCCTGTAGTAAGCGATTTCCTGGCCGTAGCTTTGCAGGAAGGCGGCGACGTGGGCGGGCAGGGAGGCGGGTGCCTCACTTTGGATGGAGTAGCCCAAAATCGGCTGCACGCGGTCGTCCGCGGCCACGATGACGAATCCCGGTTCCGGGTTGCGCGTGAGGAGATAGAACTCCTGGAAATTCGACTGTGCGGCAACATCCGTCCATCGTCCGCTATCCGCACTTCCCGTGACGGCGGTCCAGAAATGCGATGCGACCTGCCGTGCCGTGGCGGGGTCAACGGGATTGCCCATGCAGACGAGCGCGAACATGGCGAACAGGGTGCTGAGGAGAAGATTTCTTTTCATACTGAATGATTGCGTTTGATGATAATCAAGATGTAAAATAGGGACTGTCGTTTAATTCTTTCCTTTTGATCTTGTCGGTCGCTTATGAACGGATTTGCTCCGTTTTTTCGGAACAGCATTGTTCATAACTGTCC
>CAJOKR010000050.1 GCA_905235135.1 uncultured Bacteroidales bacterium | reverse complement strand
AAGGTTTATGGTTTAAGGTTTATGGTTTAAGGTTTATGGTTTAAGGTTTATGGTTTAAGGTTTATGGTTTAAGGTTTATGGTTTAAGGTTTATGGTTTATGGTTTAAGGTTTATCGACATATTGTTATCCTTAAACCTTAAACCCTCAACCCTCAACCTTATACAAACTTCACCACACTCTTCATCGTCTCCATCTCCTCCATGTTAATAAGGATGTTCTCGCTGAGGAAGTCGTTGAGGGGCTTCATGACGCGGAAGATATGCGCGATGCGTTGGGCGTAGTCGTCGCGGCAGAGGTCCGCGGGCTGCAACATGCAGGACATGGCGTAGTCCTTGCAGGTCAGATATTCGGGGTGCGGGGAGTCTTTCGGCAGACCGTTGGGAATGCGCTTGTAGTGCGACTGCCCGATGGTAGGCACCAGCTTTTTGAGTTCCGGTTCCTCCACAAGCTTCACAAAATCATCCATTTGGTCGGAAATCGATTGCCGCAGGTGCTGCATCTCCTTGGTCGGCAGCCACCACACGCCGCTCGCGAGCATCACCTGCTCTGGCTCGATCTGCAGGTAGTAGCCTCCCCAGTAAGCCTTCTTGCCGTACTGGTTCATGTATGCACCCAAATGACCCTTGTAGGGTGTTTTGTCGGGCGAGAAGCGGATGTCGCGGTAAATCCGGTAGGTGCAGTCCTTCGGGGTAAGCCCGGCAATGCTGCCGTCGAACTCGCCGATGGCAGCTATCACGTTCTCCACCAGGATGTTGAACTGTGCCCACGCCGCATCATATAGCTCGCGGTGCGCCTTGAACCATTCGCGGTTGTTATTGGGGATCAGCTCTTTAAGGAAGGAAAAGAGGATGCTGTTGGGGTGAGAGGGGTTCATAATTTATCGTGCCGTTAGTACATTTAACGCATTCGGAATCAGTTCAATATGGTAGTTTCCCGGTCTGAGGAGTTCGCCTTCTACTTCGCCGCGGAAGAGGTCGTCGGAGGTGAGGTCCGCCTGGGTGGTCTGGATCATCCGGATGCCCTCGATGGTGTCGATATGGTTGCCGGAGGTCATGTTTTTGAGGTGTTTCAGCACCTTCGGGATGGACATTTTGGGAATCACAATGAGGTCGAGGAGGCCGTCGTCGGGCACGGCGTATTTGGCCTCGCGGATGCCACCACCGTTGTACTGGCAGATGGCCGCGATGACCATGAAGACCTCGCCATTGAAGTTAAAGTCTTCTTTTGCAGATGCTTGGATAGCCGTCGGCTTGTGGGAGAAGAGGGATTTGAGCAGCGAGAGCTTATAGATGTTGAGACCGAAGAGGTGCGGCGGGTTATGGGTGACGTCGTAGATGACATCCGCATCGAAGCCGAAGCCCGCGATGTTGATGAAATAGCGGCTGTAGTTTTTGCCGTTAGTGCGCGAGGTGACTTTGCCGATGTCGTGCTGGATAAAGTTGCCGTCGCGCCACGTTTCCACCACTTCCTCAATGGTCTTGGGGTAGTGGTGGGTGCGCACCCAGTCGTTGCCGCGGCCGAGGGGGAGCACCGCCATCCACACTTCGCGGGTGTCGATGCCGGCGGTGAAGATGCCGTTGACAACCTCGTTGATGGTGCCGTCTCCGCCTGCCGCTACAATGTGCCGTATTCCGCTCTGGCACAGTGATTTTGCCGTCGCGACACCTTCGCCGGGATTGCGCACGACGTGCAGCTCATGGTTGATATTGCGCCGCTCCAGCAGCTCCGCGACGGGCATCCAGTTCCGTTCGCATTTTTTCTCGTTTGCGTTTGTGTTGAGGATGATGTGCCAGCAGTGGTCTTCGATTCGCAGGTTTGTCATACGCAGAAATTTGGCCGCAAATGTACGATTTTTTTGGCTCAAAAAATCGTATCTTTGCCGCCCTAAAATTATGAGAGAGAAAAAGATTTCGATTCGGGGCGCGAAGGTCAATAATCTGAAGAATATTGACCTGGACATTCCGCGCAATAAGTTCATCGTGATTACGGGGCTTTCCGGCTCCGGCAAGTCGTCGTTGGCCTTCGACACGCTTTATGCTGAAGGTCAACGTCGCTATGTAGAGAGCCTCAGCTCGTATGCCCGGCAGTTTATGGGGCGCATGAAGAAGCCCGACGTGAAGTCCATTGCGGGCATCCCGCCGGCCATCGCCATCGAGCAGCAGATCCTGTCGCGCAACCCGCGCTCGACCGTGGGCACCGTGACGGAGATTTATGAATACCTCAAGTTGTTGTTCGCCCGCATCGGCCGCACCTGTTCGCCCATTAGCGGGCAGGAGGTGAAGCGCCACGATGTGAAGGATGTGATGCAGCATATCATGAAAACCCCGGCTGGCGAGCGCGTCTATGTGCTTGCGCCGATGGTGATTCCCGAAGGCCGTTCCGTTGGAAATCAGCTGCAAATCCTTAGACAACAAGGTTTTAACCGTGTGATGTACCGTCAGGAGCTGATGGACATTGACGAGATTATCCAACTGAAGGACCCCGACTCGAAACAGATTTTCATCATGGTGGACCGTTTCAAGTCCGACAGCCTCGCGGCGCAGCAGATGCGCGTTACGGATGCCGTGAATGTGGCCTTTTCGGAGGGCAAGGGCGTGTGTGCCGTGCAGATTGAGGGCGAGAAGGTTGATGTCAAGACCTTCAGCAACCTCTTCGAGGCGGACGGCATGACGTTTGAGGAACCGACGGTCAACATGTTCAGCTTCAACAACCCATACGGCGCATGCAAGACCTGCTCCGGTACCGGCATGGTGGAGGGCGTGAACCCCGACTTGGTCTTCCCCGACCGCTCTTTGTCGGTGGCGGAGGACGCGGTGGCCTGCTGGCATGGCGAGGTGATGAGCGAGTGGAAACGCCACTTCATCCGCAATGCCACCAAGCTCGACTTCCCGGTCTATCGCGCCATCGACGACCTCACCGAAGAGGAGTATAACTTGCTGTGGTATGGCGATGTGAAGCACGATGTACACGGCATCACCCAGTTTTTCGACTTCGTGGCGGCCAATACTTACAAAATCCAGTTCCGCGTGATGCAGGCGCGCTATCGCGGGCGCGAGCTCTGTCCCGAATGCCACGGCACGCGTTTGCGCAAGGACGCACAATACGTGAAGGTCAACGGCAAATCGATTGCCGACTTGCAGAATATGCCGGTTTCGGAATTGAAGAAATTCTTCGAAAACTTTGAATACCAGAACGATAACGAGCGCGAAATCGCCAAAATCCTGATGCGTGAGCTGACTACTCGCATCGGGTTGTTGGACGAGGTAGGCCTCGGCTACCTGACGCTGGACCGCAACTGTGCCACGCTTTCGGGCGGTGAGTCACAGCGCATCAATTTGGCTACCTCGTTGGGCAGCAGTCTTGTGGGATCTCTCTACATCCTCGACGAACCGAGCATCGGACTGCATCCTCGTGATACCCAGAACCTTATCAACGTGCTGAAACGTCTTCGTGATATCGGTAACACGGTGATTGTGGTTGAGCACGACGAAGCTATCATCAAGGCTGCCGACTACATTGTGGATATCGGTCCAAAGGCTGGGCAGTTCGGTGGTGAGGTCGTTTTCGCGGGTACCTACGAAAAGCTGATGACGCAGCGGAAAAATCTGACCGCCAGCTATTTGCGTGGTATGACCCCCGATGCGGAACAGAAAGACGTGATGCGCATCCCGATGCCGCAGTATCGTCGAAAATGGCGCAACTACATCGAGGTGAAGGGGGCGCGGGAGCATAATCTCAAGAACATCGAGGTGAAGATTCCGTTGGAGTGCTTCACCGTGGTGACGGGCGTGAGTGGTTCTGGCAAGAGCTCGTTGGTGACCGACATCCTCTATCCTTCAGTTGCTCGGCTGTTGGGCGATGCCAATGCGCCAAGGTCGGGTCGTTGTGCGGGTGTCTCCGGCGATTTGACCAAGGTAAACGGTGTGGTGATGGTCGATCAAGACGCTATCGGACGTTCTTCGCGGTCGAATCCGGCCACTTACCTCAAGATTTTCGACTACGTTCGCGAGATTTACTCCGCCCAACCGTTGTCCAAGCAACGCAACTACAAGACCGGCTTCTTCTCCTTCAACGTGCCTGGCGGCCGCTGCGAGGAGTGCGAAGGTGAGGGTGTCATCCACATCAACATGCAGTTCATGGCCGATGTGGAGATGGTCTGCCCGTCGTGTCAAGGGAAGCGTTTCCGCGACGACGCGCTGGACATCAAGGTTAGCGGCAAGGACATCAACGATGTGCTGAATATGACGGTGAATGAGGCGTTGGAGTTTTTCAACAGTCTGACGCCCAACGATATAACGGCGAACATTTTACGCCGGCTGAAACCGCTTCAGGATGTGGGTTTGGAGTATCTGGTTTTGGGACAGCCTTCCTCGACGTTGTCGGGCGGCGAGGCGCAGCGCGTGAAGCTGGCCAACTTTTTGGCGCAGGATGACGACAAGCAGCATAAGCTGTTCATCTTCGACGAGCCGACCACAGGTCTGCATTTCCATGACATTCACAAGCTTTACGATGCCTTCAACCGGCTGATCGAGCACGGCAACAGCGTGCTGGTGATTGAGCACAACACCGAGCTGATCAAATGCGCCGACTGGATTATTGACCTCGGTCCCGAGGGCGGTGACGGCGGCGGAAACATCGTTTTTGAAGGAACTCCGGAAGAATTGGTGAAATGCGAGGGGAGTTATACGGCGGAGTGGTTGCGGGAGAAGGTGTAAATGTGTTCATCCGGTATTGATAAATGTATCGTAAGTTGTTGATTGTAAATATTTTACACTCCCCCCGCTAAAGAAGAAAAAAATATAAGTTCCTGACTGAACGGACGATATATTTTGTAGATTTGCAGCGTTATTAAAATTTTGGTTTGCCTAGCGATTTTGAGGCTAAAATATGTTTTTATGAACAAGCAAGTCTTACAGTTTCTTACGGCGATGGGCCTATTTCTGGCTCTTTTCCATTTTTCAGCATTTGCCCAGCCAAACATACGACTCTCGGGACAGGATGTTCACGGCCATTATGTGCAGTTACATCACGCTGTTATCGAGGATGTTACGCAAGGTTGGTCGGATACCTTATTTTATCCGGACACTATTCTCGTCTTGTCGGGGGTGGGGGTGGAGAACTATGAACGGGTGGAGAAGTTGACCCTTTTGCAGAATACTCCAAACCCTTTCGACGGGGTGACGGATTTCACGCTCATGATGCCCAACGAGGACAAAGTGGTCATTGAGGTGTTTGACATGGTCGGACGGAAAGTGACGGACATGTCGAAGCGGCTTTCGGCAGGTGCGCACACCTTCCGCGTTTGGCTGAACACACCGCAGCAATATGTGCTGACGGTGATGACGGCCCGCGAGAAAGCATCCATCAAAATGATGAACAACGGGTCAGGTGGTGGCAGCCATATTTCTTATAATGGGGAATATGCATCGTTATACACCCTAAAATCCAGCAGGAGTGGCGGTTATGAGGACGGGGACCTGCTTCGTATTATTGGCTTCCGTCAGGTGGATGGACAATTCCAGACGAGTGAAACCATAGAAATCACCACAATTCCGGATGAAACAGTCGTTTTGACATTCGCCACCTTGGGAGAGATTTCCGGAGTGCGGCATTTTGTCGATACGAATACGGTGCTTATCCCAGATGCTATGGAATGTGACGGCGATTGCTTCGGGACCATGAATATTCATATTTTTGGTTATGATCCTGATGCGGTATTGCAAAGTATAGAACAGTTGCCTTACGTCCGCTTGAAAATGGAGCACGAACGAATCGGAGACCTATGGATTCAATTGGTTTGCCCCAATGAACAATCAGCAACCATAATGACTAAAAGTTGGTCGGGGCAATCAAGTCAATCCAATGGTTGTGCAAGTCTTATTCCTTTGTGGTATTGGGGATGGCCCGGGGGCAACAACGAACCACAATATGCTCATTTTGGACGTTATGACATACACAACAGCAATCCTAGCTGCGATCCAACTGTGAATCCTATGGGAGAATGTTGGAATTACTGCTGGTCAATGGATACTACTCACGGACAGACGTATGCCTGCGGAGGTTCTCGGGTTTGGGAATCGTGTAACCATTTTACCACGTATAATCCCAGCTTTAACGGCAGTACGAATAATTATGTCGCGGCTACGGATGTGACCACATTGTCTAACATGTATAAACCGGACGAATCGTTCTCCTATTTGGTCGGTTGTCCGCTGAACGGCCTTTGGCAAATCCGTGTCTTGGATGCTCTTAGTGCTGATAACGGTTATGTGGAGGAGGCGGAAATCGCCATTGATGTCCCTATTGCCTGTCCAATTGACAGTCCGTATGTGACCACAGGGGCGGTAACGTCCATTACGCGCAACACGGCCGTGTGCAGCGGCGAGGTCCTTTCAGAGGGATTGGCGACTGTGACGGAACGCGGTTTCTGTTGGGATACGCTGCCGGACCCGACTCTCGCGGCCTCCAATATGGCTGTTGGATCGGGAATGGGGGCTTTCACAGCAACGCTGACGGGACTGACCGCAGGGACTCCCTACTATTGTCGCACATACGCCACTAATGCCTACGCTACCGTCTATGGCGAAACAGTTAACTTTACCACGGATGCGAACGTTGCCCCATCTCTCACGACTGTGCAAGCCTCATCCATAACGGACACGTCCGCGATCGTGGGCGGCTTGATTGTGAATGATGGCGGTCAGCCCATCTTGGAACGCGGCGTTTGCTGGGGACTGACAGACGCACCTACGTTAGCAGATAGTTATATGTCAACATCCATAGTGTCAGATAGTTTTAGCTGTGCTTTGACTGACCTTGCCTCAGCCACCCACTATTATGCCAGGGCATATGCCACCAATGCGGTCGGCACGGGCTATGGAGATGTGGTCGATTTTACCACAGAAATCGGACTTCCGGCTGTGGCGTTGGACTCCATCACCAATATTGGCTCCTCGTATGCCACCTGTCACGGCACGCTGCTGACGGATGGTGGCGACACAACTGCGATGATGGGATTATGCTGGTCGACAAACCCAATGCCAACAGCGACGGACAATCATATAGAGTGGAACGGCACAGTAGGCACTTTCCAGCAGATTATCGGTGGCATCCACGACACGCTCTGCTATGTCCGTCCGTATGCCATCAATGCGGCAGGAACAGTCTATGGCAACATCCTGAGTTTCGCGCCGGACACCATTCCCACTTCCGTTCATCTCTCCTTAATCCACCTTGACCACAATTACGCCACCATGCGGGTGACTGTCGTTTGCGACAGCACTGCTGACATCTCCAACCAGGGTCTTTGCTTGGACACGCTGCCGCAGCCGGATCTTTCGAATAGGAATTTCCCTGCAACCGGCACGGACAATGTTTTCGATATCCTTGTGGATAGCCTTGAACGGGCTTCCACCTACTATCTGCGTGGATATTGCGTTTCCAACGGCACGCTCCTCTTCAGCGACGACTATCTGCTGCTGACTGAGGCAGAGGACGGGCAGCCCTGCATAGGCACCCCCACGCTCACCGATTACGAGGGTCACGTCTATAACACCGTGCAGGTGGGCAGTCAGTGCTGGATGCGGACGAACCTCTACACCACCTATTATACTGATGGAACGGCAATCCCGTATGGAGGTACGGGAGCGGGAGCATATTCCATGTATGAACCGTATTACTACAATCTTACCTATAATACGAATTTGCTTCCTACTTACGGATACGCTTACAACTGGAAAGCGCTTACCAAAAACTCCACCACCACGAACGTGAATGTGCAAGGCATCTGTCCCGATGGATGGCATATCCCTGATGCTTCAGAATTTGAAGTCTTGCGGAATTATACGGGTGCGCACTACGCTTGCGGGGATGATAGCAATAGTGTCGCAAAAGCTCTCGCGGATATTTCCGGTTGGAGCTCTTCGACTGCAAACTGTTCACCAGGGGCATATCCTTCCAACAACAATATGACAGGATTCTCAGCTTATCCTTCCGGTGGTCATTATCAAAACACCTTCCATGTGGGTGAGGTAGCTTATATTTGGAGCCGAACAAACCATTTCACCTTCGACAGCACTCCTTATTACAGTTATGCCCATGTTTTCAAGATATCCAATAACGGTCAAATCCTCGCGGAGGTTTCGTATTATTATGATCGTGCGTTTCCAGTGCGGTGCGTGAGGAATTATTAAATTTCAAAGTTCAAGATTAATTATGAAATATGATGATATGAAAAGGAAATTCTTTTTGATCTGGATATTATCAGGAATGTTGTGCGGTATCAATGCTGAAGCGCAGCAGATAACAGTGGCCGATGGCACCTCGGAGTCGTTGTATTACCCGCTGTCGGTGTATCATTGGACGCAATCACAACATTCGCAGTCGATCTATCCGGCTTCCATGCTTACCGGATTGCAGGGACATTATATTACTACGCTGACATGGTATTTTGTGACTATGCCGACATTGCAATGGGATGGAATTCAGACGGTTAGATTGGGTATCACGAATGACAACAATCTGTCGGGCGGTTTTTCGAGTTCCCCGACAGTAGAAGTTTGGTCAGGGCAGATGTCTGCCTTTTTCGAAGAGGGGTGTTTGCGTATTCCGCTGGACACGGCTTTCTTATATATGGGCGGAAACCTGTTGGTAGAGGTTTATAAACCGGCGGGCGGAAGTTACGGAAGTGAACGTTTCTATGGGCAAATACAGTCGTCAAGTCAAATGCCCCCGTTAATATCATCCATTAATGTGGTCGGGAATAACAGTAATGTCCCATACGAAGGGAATATTCTGCCAAAGTTGACTTTTACGTATCAGGATAGCGACTGTTCATTTCCGGAAATGTTGGCCTCTTTCGGTATCACAACCTCCACAGCAGATTTGTCTTGGGTGCCGGGCGTTTTAGGCATGGCGTATCAGTATCAAGTGGCCTATCGCACTGCAGCGGACACATCCTATACGGAGGTGATGGTCTCGGATACATTCTGCACGTTGTCGGATTTGATTCCAAACACGACATATTATTGGAAAGTGAAATCTTTGTGCGGTGATTCAGCATCAAGCGACTGGAGTTTGGAGAGAACGTTCACCACGCTGCGTACGTATGCCACTGTGCCGTATTTCTGCGATTTCGAGGATTCGGTGGAAAATGCTTTATGGAACTTGCCGAACAATTATCCTTTGTATTATGGCAAATGGTTTATTGGATCATACGTTTCATATTCAGGAAATCATTCTTTGTATAATACATACGATGATGGTGTTACGAATATTTGCAGTAGTAATGTTAGCCCGTTTAATCAAATATGGTCATATAGGGAATTCTATCTGGATCCGCTATATCCCCAATATGTGATTTCCTTCAAACATCGGGGCTATGGGCGTACGACGCCGTATTTCGGGCCGAGCAATAATACTACGCTCAAACAACTGTGTTCTGGTTCCGTCTTGCCGTATGACTCTGTTTGGATGGATCACAACTACACGTTTAGTGTCGATACACCGGGCGTTTATCGTCTTTCATTCCGTTGGTACAAAAGTTCATACGATAACGGGAATCCAGGCATTTCCATTGATGATATCTCCATCACGGGAGTTCCTTGTCTGCCGCCTAACACGCTGACTACCACGAATATCACCGATTCCTCCGCCACGCTTTCTTGGCAGCACAACTGCGTGGATGCCCCGATGGGGTACATCGTGGGCTATAAGACGGCTGGGGATTATAACTACACGGAATTTACCGTTTATGACACTAATTCTGTGACACTCACGGGTTTGTCTGTTTATACCGATTACTACTGGCGGGTGAAAACGCTCTATAACGATTCTGTTTCAACGGATTGGAGCAGTGTGGCTACGTTCAAGACGGAACTACATTGGGTGCATCCGCTTCCTTATTATTGCGATTTTGAGGATGCGGTCGAAAACTTGGCGTGGAATGTGCCGGTCATTTCGGGAAACAACAAAAACCGTTGGTACTTAGGCCACAACACGTATCACAGTGCCAACACTTCTCTGTATGTCACCACAAAGGCCAACGGCTCCGACAACAGCTATGTTTACACATCCGAATCAGCGCTTTGGACCTATCGGGACGTCTATTTTGACCCGCAATATGCTGGTTATGAATTCTCTTTTGATGCCAAAGTGCGTGGGGATGAGAACAATGCATACGCCATCGTGTATATTGGAACGCCTATTTCCCCTTCCGACAGTATGCCAATGGACAGTTTGGTGCAGATAGGGAATAAAATCCACCACACGAGCAGTGGCTATTCTCCATCTTGGAAACATTACGAATACACGTTGGACAGCACCTTTGCCGGTGTGCGGCGCATCTACTTTTTCTGGCAGAATCACAACATTAATTCGGGATATTATCCTGCCATTGCCATTGATGACATTTCTGTCACAGGTACGGGATGTGCGCGTCCGTTGCATCTGTCGGATATACCATCTGATACCACGGCACAACTCACGTGGCGGGCGTGTGAGCTCGGAACCCCGGAGTCCTACACGGTCGCTTATAAATCCTCATCGGATTCCGCTTACACGGAAATAGTGACTTCGGATACAACCATCGCTTTGACGGGTTTGCAGCCGCTGACCACTTATTCGTGGAAAGTCCGGACCAATTGTTCGGGCAATGAATCCAGCGAATGGAGCCAGGAAATCACTTTCGAGACCTACCAGCTGCTGGCTACAATGCCCTACGCCTGTGGTTTTGAGGATTCGTTGGGAAACGCCGCATGGGCTAACTACTACGAAGCCTCGCAGCACAAATGGTGCATTGGAAGCGCCGTTCAACATAACGGTCAGTATTCCAGTTATATTTCCAAAGATAACGGAGCGACCTATCAGACCAACAATCCTAACTATGCAGAGGCTTACCTCTATCGGGATTTTCTATTCGATACAACTTTTTCGGAATATGTGCTGGAGTTTGATTTCAAGACGTATGACACCACGTCTCGGCCGGACATCAAAATTTTTGTAGAAACGCCTTTGAGTCCAAATTTCGTTGAACCATCGGATGGAAATCAGGTGGCGGAGGTGTGCTTCACCGACACCTTGTGGCATCATGTCACCGTGGTGATCAACCGAACGCACGGTGGTATGGAACGACTCTTCTTTGCATGGTTGAAGAATGACTTTAATACAGCAAAAGGCTCCTGTGCCATCGATGACATCACGCTCTCGGGTAGGGTTTGCGGTCGCCCGTACGCACTGGCGAACTCGAACATCACCCACCAGTCGGCCCAATTGACTTGGGAATCGGGCAATCGTTACTCGCCAGTTTCCTACCAATTGGCCTACTGTGCAGAGCCGGACACTGCCTATACAGTCCTTACGGTGACCGATACGTTTCTGCATTTCACGCCGCTCTTACCGTCCACGCATTACCGTTGGAAAGTACGGGCGGTGAATATAGCTGGCCAATTGAGTGCCTGGAGCGATGAATCAACGTTTTTTACGGCTGCTGTGCTACCATATTATACTGATTTTGAGAATGATGCAGACAATCGCTGTTGGCGGATGACCTCTTCTGGTGTCCACACTTGGGTGACCGGTAGTGCGGTGAACCATGGCGGTACGCATTCACTTTACGTTACTAACGGTGGTGGCGTGAGCAACGCAAGCACCTCCACTTCCTCCAACAGTTCAGTGTCCGCCTATCGGGATATCTTTATCGATCCTATGGTGGACAAATGTCAGATTTCGTTCGATTATTTGGGCGTCGGATCTGATGTTTTGTTGCAATCGCTTGATAGTTTGGATGGCTCAGCCGTGGTTATATTTCACATCCCCAGTTCTGAGCAGTGGCAACATCACTACATTCTGCTGGATTCCACTTTCGTGGGACTTCAGCGACTCACTTTCAGACGCTCTTTGACAACTGCTTCTGACAAGGCTGGTGCCGTGGACAATCTCGTGGTGGAGCGTGTGACTTGCCCTCCGCCCACATCGTTCAACATCTCTTTCCCGGCTCCTCAATCGGCTCTCCTCTCCTGGAATCGGTAGGAGGACAACACTATGAGGTGGCGTATAAGCCGCAAAGTGACAATAATTATACGGTTGTGAGTGCGCAAGATACCTTTTTGTTGGTTTCCAACTTACAGCCCAGCACGCCCTATTTTTGGAAAGTTCGCATGCAATGCAGTGACAGTTCTGATATTGCCTGGAGCTCTGAGAACGTTTTTACCTTGTTGCCCTATTTCTGCGATTTTGAAGACACGGTGGAAAATACCCGGTGGACGTACGATGCTTCCAGCGAATGGAACTATTGGGCCATCAATGCCTTGCCTGGGGATAACGGCAATGTTTCCCTGCATATCAGTTCCGGTTACGGCAATGGCAATTACAACTACTACTCCACAGCGCGTTTATGGGCATACCGTGACATCTATTTCGGTGGCAGTGGTTCGCGGTATCAGGTCTCTTTCGATTTTAAGGGCTATGGTCAGAAAGATGTGGATTTTGCCCGCGTCTATCTTGGCCCGGTGGCAACCCCTTCCGGTCTCAATCCACCCGAAGGCTCGGTGCAGCTGGGCGGGAATCTCTGTATGGTTCCTCGTTGGACACACTACAGCCTTGAAGTGGACAATACCTTCACGGGATGGCAACGTCTTTATTTCCAGTGGCGTTGCGACGGGTCGTCGGGCATTAACCCGGCTGCGGCAATCGACAACATCACGGTGCAAGTGTCCGATTGTGCCATTCCTGTGAATCCGGAAGCGGCCTCGGTGACAGCCACAAGTGCCACTTTATTGTGGAATCCCGGCGATGGGGATCTCCAGCCGATGAACTATACGGTAGCGTATAGACTTTTGGACGATACGGTTTTCACGGAAGTGACGACCACAGATACTGTCTTAACACTCAATGGTTTGCAGCCTGACAGTTACTATTACTGGCAGGTTAGGGCGAATTGCTCGGTCGCAGATGCCAGTTTGTGGAGTATGAGCCGGACGTTCGCAACCGCGCAACCTGTACAGGCTACGCTTCCGTACGCGAGCGGTTTCGAAAATGGGAGCGAGAATGCCGCATGGACTCATCGGCATTTGAGAGGACCTAACGAATGGGTGGTCGGTTCGGCCACTTATCTTGACGGTGACAGCGCACTCTACGTTTCCTCCGACGGCGGTGTGACCAATTCTTACTCAAACAGTTCGACATCGACGGAATGGGTCTATCGTGACTTTTATTTCCCGCCGGGCAATGACGAATACGAGGTTTCGTTCGATTTCAAAGGAAAAGGGAGCAATTATCACTATGCAAGGGTCTATATGGGTGTTCCATCGGTACTTTCTGCAGATGTTGCACCCGAAAAGGCGGAGTTGTTAGGCGGTAGTTTGTATAATGTCGCCGATTGGCAGCATTATTTCTTCCAGTTGGATTCCACCCATTCCGGCGTGCAGCGGCTTTACATTCTTTGGCAAAATAACACCTATTCCGCCACTCAGCCGCCTGCCGCTTTTGACAACATTGTGATTTCGGCCAATCCTTGTCGGGAACCCATAGACTTGGTTTCCGAGGCAACGGCCCACAGCGTGTCGCTTTCTTGGACGATGCGATACGGTGGTGGCGGAGCGGGCTACACGGTTGCTTATCGTCCGCAAAACGACACGACCTACACCTACGTCAACGTCTCCGACACCAGTCTTATGCTTCAAAATCTGAACAGCGATGTTTTTTATGTCTGGAAGGTGCGGCATAATTGCGATGGCTCATGCAGCGTATGGAGCGAAGAAAGAACGTTCTATACCCATGATCAGATTCTGTATGTCTGCGATTTTGACACTCCGGAAAGTGTTGCGGCTTGGGGAATGCAGGGCGGTGACGCAAGTTTCCACTGGTATGCAGGCCGTCATGACGGGAGCCTGCCCAATGGAACGCTCTACGTTTCGGCCGACTATGGACAGACCAACATCTATAATACGGGGTTGGCTGCTGATTTGTGGGCTTTCACGGATGTGTATATCACACCGGGACACTCCGCTTGTCAGCTCAATTTTGATTTCAAAGGTATGGGGGAGAACAATTATGACTACATGAATGTCTATGTCGGGGCTCCGACGATGCCGTCAGGTGCTGCAACGCCCTCTGGAGCTGCCGCATTGGCTCAGAAAATTGCTCTTAAAGCAGATTGGACCCATTATACTTTCAGTATTGATTCCACGCATTCGGGGCTCCAGCGTATCTATTTCTTGTGGCATAATGACAATTCGGGAGGTTCTAATCCGCCGGCTGCGATTGACAATATCTGTCTTTCGCACGAGGCGATGCCGTTGCTTGGTGTAATCCATGTTTCCCCGTACGATACATCAGCCCATCTGCAGTGGGGCCCCGGCGACACGTTGCAGCCCATTTCCTACACGCTGGCGTACGCCGCTCTTGCTTCAGACTCACTGATGACGGAAATCACCTTGCAGGATACTGTTTTCGATTTGGCCGACTTGGTACCGAACACTGATTATCTCTGCAAAGTTCGGGCGAATTATGCAGATGGGCCACAGCCTCTGGCTCATGTCACAGTTCCGCACCTTAGAGTATTACGTCCGAGTACCATATTACTGTGATTTCGAGAATGATACGGAGAATGAAAAGTGGCAGCTTATGCGTTATGGGAATGTGAACCAATGGGTGATAGACACGGCGGCGGCGAATGGCGGAGAGCGTTCTTTGTACATCAGTGACGATGGGGGTGCCACGAATGAATACGCGATCAATTCGAATACCAAAGCTTGGGCCTTCCGCGACATCTATCTCGATCCGGCGCAAAGTCCCTACCTGCTCTATTTCGATTTCCGCGGGGTAGGGGAGCTGTGGTACACGCAGCCATACGACTATGCCAAGGTTTTCATTGGTCCAGCTGTGACCCCTGATGTGAGCTCTTATTCTGCCGCGCTTCCCGCCGGATTGACGCAACTGGACACGACGCTCTTGCTGCAGACGACATGGGGCACGCATACGATTATCTTGGACAGTATTCTTACTGGCTATAAGCGGCTTTATTTTTTATGGAGTAGCGACAACGTGTACGGGGAGAATCCGGCAGCGGCGTTCGACAATATTTACATAGTGCCGTTTGGATGTAATCCGCCTGCAGCCATCGTTATCGATTCTGTTTCCAAGACGGAGATGTCGTTCCATATCACCGATTATTTTACTGAATATCACAACTGGGATGTGGCGTTAGTGGCTGAGAATGATACACTTGACGAATCCCAAGCCATCATCTTGCACGATACACTTTCATACACGTTCACGCAACTCGATAGCGGCAGTGTCTATACCATTTATGTCCGCACTCGTTGCTCCGACAATGACTTCAGCGATTGGATTTCGACCGTGTTTGTCACACCTGCCGACACCACGCAACCCGTGAATCCAGACGATACCGTGGGTGTTGTCCACTATCTGTCGGAGCGGATGATAGTTCTCTATCCGAATCCTGCCGACCAGTATGTGGAGGTGCGTGCTGACGATGACGTGACAATCTTGTATGTGGAGGTTTACGATCTTCTCGGCAATCGGATTTTGCAGACGGCTCCGCAGGAGAATCCTGCACGCGTCCGTGTGTCGGAGTTGGCTTCCGGTCTCTATCTGTTGCGTGTCACCACAGAGCAAGGGGTGGTCACGAAACGTTTTGTGCGCCGATGATGAGTTTTTTCAGATTTCTCCATGTCAAAAAAAAATGCTATCTTTGCCGTCCCTTAAATTAGGGCAAAAGTTTACTCATCAAATTATAAAACATTATGGTAGAAAAAATTACATCAAGCCAGCAGGCAATGGACATGGAAGCCCGCTATGGCGCGCACAACTATCATCCCCTGGGCGTTGTCATCGCCCGCGGTAAAGGCCCCTTCGTGTGGGACGTGGAAGGCAAGCGTTATTTCGACTTCCTCTCCGCTTATTCCGCCGTCAACCAGGGTCACTGCCACCCGAAGATCGTTGATGCGATGATCGACCAAGCTCAGAAGGTCACCCTGACCTCCCGCGCTTTCTACAACGATTGTCTCGGCCCGTTCGAGAAATACATCACCGAGACCTTCGGCTACGACAAGGTGCTGCCGATGAACTCCGGTGCTGAGGCTGACGAGACCGCTCTGAAGCTCTGCCGTCGTTGGGGTTACGACAAGAAGGGTCTTCCTGAGAACCAGGCTAAGATCATCGTCTGCGAAGGCAACTTCCACGGACGTACCATCACCATCGTTTCCCTCTCCATCGATCCCGACGCTTACGCTGGTTTCGGCCCGTTCACCCCGGGATTCATCAAGATCCCCTACAACGATGTCGATGCTTTGGCGAAAGCCCTCGAAGATCCGATGGTGTGCGGTTTCCTCGTGGAACCCATCCAGGGTGAGGCTGGCGTTTATGTTCCGGACGATGGCTATCTGAAGAAATGCTACGACCTCTGTAAGGCTCACAACGTGCTGTTCATCGCTGACGAGGTGCAGACCGGTATTGCCCGTACGGGTAAGATGCTGGCTTGCGACCACGAAGGTGTCCGTCCCGACATCCTCGTGCTCGGTAAGGCTCTCTCCGGTGGTACGATGCCCGTCTCCGCCGTTCTGGCAGACGATGACATCATGCTGAACATCAAGCCCGGTGAGCACGGTTCCACGTTCGGTGGCAACCCCGTCGCCTGCCGCGTCGGTATCGCCGCTCTCGAAGTGGTGAAGGAAGAGAAGTTGGCTGAGCGTGCCGAATACCTCGGCAAGATCTTCCGCGATGAGATGGGCAAGGTCAACAGCCCGATGATCAAGCAAGTGCGTGGTAAGGGCCTGCTCAACGCCATCATCATCCAACCCACGAACGGCAAGGAAGCTTGGGACGTGTGCGAGAAGATGCGCGACCTCGGTGTGCTCGCCAAACCGACCCACCAGCACATCATCCGCTTCGCTCCTCCGTTGGTCATCACCGAAGAGGAACTCCGCGAGGCCATCGCCATCATCAAGGAGGCGATTCTCTCGTTCGAATAATCCGAATACCCTGTAGAGACGCGGCGCGCCGCGTCTCTACAATACAAAAAAACCGGAATGGCAATCGTCGTTCCGGTTTTTTTGTGTCATTAGGTTGAGACGCATGATTATGCGTCTCTACGATTTCCGTACCACCATCATCGTGGTTTTCGTCCCGTTGCAGAACTCTGCGGTGATGAAATAGATTCCGGCAGGGTAGGGGGCAAGGTCGATGGTGAGGGTTGTCTCGTTGTGTGCGGGTATGCGTGTCAGCGTGCGCCCTTGTGCGTCTGTGAGGGTGACGGTGGTCATCGATTCGGAACTCTCCACGCGGAGCTGGCCTGCGGTCGGGTTCGGGCTAACAGTCAGCTTGACGGCGGGCTTGTAATCCGGAACTCCTACGAAGTTGTCCGCTGCCATCCAGCTTTCGGGCAGCGCGTTGTCCATGTCGGGGTCGATGAGGATGAGGAAATCACCGTGACCGTCGGCACTCACGGGCCAAGGGAGGGAGTCGGCGTAGGTCACCTCGTCGATGATGTTGCCCCAGGCATCGGCCAGCACTAACCGCTCCGACTTGTTGTCAAGATGGCGGGTGAATACCCCGAAGGCTGTCTTTTCGTAACATTGCTGGAAAGCCTGTGCATTCGAGGCTAAGAAAACCTCTTCGTGCGGCGCGATGAGTGAATTCTCGGGGAACGTGTAGGTGAGGCCGAGCTCTCGGAAATAGACGCCGGCGGCATTCACCGTGTCGTCGCTATTATTCACAATGCAAATGAATTCCAGATCGTCAGCATTGATGCCTTGTTGCGACGTTGGATGGTAGTTGATCATGGAAATGACTAACGGCAGCGGTTCCACGGGGATGCAGTCGCGGTAGAGGTCCCACTCGTGGTTGAGCCAGTTGTAACGTTTCCCGATCCACTGCTTCATGGTGTTGATATGAGAGTCGTAATTGTAGTTTTTCCACCAGCGTACGCGGTCACGCACCATGGCGGTGCTGATGACGGCGGAAAGGCTGTCCATGAGGTTTATGACGTGATTGTATTCCAGCGGGGCACCCTCGGCGGTGACCTCCTCCCAGCGATGGAAAAGGTGGCAGCTGAACATGTTGTCCTCGTAGAGCTGATGCCAGAAGTCGGAGCCGGTGTTGTCGCCGTTGGCGAACTGCAGCACGTCATAGCCCGACCGTCCCACAGGCCCGAAATCGTAGCCGTAAGCGAGGTTGAAGTCCCACACGGGACCGGCACGGAACTTGCCGTTGCGGTCTTTGTGGAAGAAAGTACTCTTCTGATAGATGTCCACGTTGGAGGCAAATTCGCCCATGATCATGTAGTCGATGAAGGAGGGAATATCGATATAGGCGGGGAAACCGTGGCTCACGTCTTGGTTGTGGGCGGCAACCATCGCTTGGATGGTATCGAAGTAGGCGTGGATGTAAGCACCCTGCACTGGGGTGATTACCTCGGGTTTCGGGGCGTGGTAGATGTAATCAACATTTTCCCAGTAATCGTAGGCAGACGTTGACCAGGCGGGTACATCGCCGCCGGTGAGCTTGTCGGCCTTGATTATGTAGCCGCCAGTGACATCGGGAGCGGAATTGCTGGTGGAATCCATTTCGACAATGTTCACGCGGTGGGCGTCGATTTTGACTTTTTCGGTCAGGAAATAGAGTCCGCGGTAGTCGCCGTTGACGATGACTTCGCAGTACTTGGTGCGCGGTGCGTAGTCGCCAAGTTGGGCGGCGAGGATGTAGGAAAGGTTATCGCGAACGTAGGAAGGTTCGTCGTTCATGGCGTTAAGCACCCAGTCGTTTTCGGCGGGCAATCCTAAGAGGGAAACGTTGTTGTTGGTGATGTCGTCGGCCATGCGGGTCTCGAAGCCGTAAGGTTTCTTGTTGTATCCCTGAGAGGTAGAGCCGCGCAGCTCTATCCAAATGCGGCCGTTGTAGTTCAGGTAGGAGCTGTCGTCCTGGTTGGTGAGGTAGTTAATGGTGCTGTCGTTGACGTACAGAATCTTCATCGTCGCCCCGATTTTAGGCTCATCAGGGATGCTGGCTCCGTTGTCGGTGTTGATGATGATGATGGGCAGGTTGGAGGACGAGATGTACTGGCCGCGGGCTGTGATCGCGATGAGGATGGTGATGACCAGAAACAGCGTCCTTTTCATGATGGGAGTTTTGAACGGCAAAATTACATATTTTTCGAATACAGACAGACACATGAAAGTCTAGAGACGTTGCGCGCAACGTCTCTACGGGAGCCAGAATGCGAAACTGTGAAATCCGCTGCCGACGACTTGCTTGAGGTAGCCAGATCCTGTCGGAATCCACACCTCCGCCTCGGTGTTGGCCGGAATGGAGACATTCCATTCGTAGTGTCCTTTATATACGCTCCAAGAACTCTCAATACGACCAGAAACAGACTCGTAGGCACATTTGACAAAATCGAGGCCGGGAATAATGGTCGGTTTCAACTGGATTTTGCTGTACCCTGGCTCCAAGGCGCGGATGCCGCCGAGGTACTCGTACTCCCAGAGAATCAGGTCGCCGAGGAGCATCACGTGGTTGCAGGAGTTCATCGACGGGTCGGCGGTGTTGCCGTTCCAGAGCTCCCAGATGGTGGTGGCCCCATTGCGCACCATGTAGCCCCAGCTCGGGTAGGTGTCGTTGGTGGCGAGCTTCAGCGCGAGATTGCTTCGGCCACGGTCTGTGAGTGTCCGCATCATCTGTTGGATGCCCACCACGCCGGTGGAGACGTGTCCGTCGAAATCCTCCTCAGTTTTACGGATGATGTTGTCGAAAACGTCCTGTTCCCACTCTTCTGGTACCATCCCGAAGGTCAGCGGCAGGATGTTGGCCGTCACCGTGCCGTTTTCGTAATTCGCCGTGGAAACGTCAAAGAACATGCTGTTGTAGGCATTGGTAGAAAATCGCTTCTCGAAACGGAAAAATTCCACATCTTCCTGTAATCCAAGTGCTTCTGCGAAATTGGCCATAATGTCGCACAGGTGGCAGTAAAACGGGGTGGAGATAGAACCGCCTTCCGTGATTCGAGTCGGGTCGTTCGAATGAATCATCTCGGGCGACTCGGGCGGTACGCACCAATCGCCGTAACAGTCGCGGGTGATGACGCCGTCTTCGCCGTATTTACTGCGCATGTGTTCCATCCAGCGTTTCATGGCAGGGTAGTGGGCGCGGATGGCCTCGATGTCGCCATAGCGGGTGTAGAGCATGTCGGCCACGGTGATGAAGGCCCCCGGCCAGGTCATGTTGTCGGTGATGCGCCGCCAGTAATTGGGGCAGACATCCGAGAGTGAGCCAGTGGGCTCTTCGGTGTCCTCGATATCGTAGAGCCACTTGCTGTAAAGTCGGTAGTTGTTGAAGATGTACGACTCACCGTAGTTGCCGGTGGTGCGGTCGCCGGTCCAGCCCATCCGCTCGTCGCGCTGCGGACAGTCGGTGGGCATCGAACGGTAGTTGCTTCGGATGCCCCAGTAGGCGTTGCGATAGACGGCGTTCATGATCTCGTTGGAGCACTCGAAGCTGCCCGTCGTGGCCATCTCGTCGTAAAACACCAGCCCTTGGAAATCTTCGATTTTCGGTTCTCCGCGCAAACCGGTGACCTCCACGTAGCGGAACCCGTGGTAGGTGAACATCGGGTGCCATTGTACCCCTCCGTCACTTCGTGACACCTCCTCTAAAGGGGAGGAATTGCGATGAACGATGTAGCGATCGGTGGCTTCCGCACTGCGCAAATTATCGGTGTAGAGGGCGCTGTCGGGTTTGAGAAGCTCGGAAAACCGCAGGGTTATCGTGTCTCCGTCCTGAATGCGGGATGCGTTTAGCTCCATATTGAGGTAGCCCACCATGTTCTGCCCCATATCCAAAATCCATACATCGGGAGCTTTCTGCATCCCTGCAGAAAGAGAATCTTGTGTTTTTACCCGGAACATCGCCACCGGCCGCAGCGTGTCCTGCACCTTGATATTGGGATTCGGCTGCGGTACGAGCTTGCCTCCCGGAGCTTCCACTTCCTTGGCAGGGTACCACCAACCTGCGACTTTTTTGTAACGCCAAGTGTTGCTGTAATCAGCATCAGTCCACAGACCAAGATCATTACGTTCGTCGTAGGTCTCCCCGTCGAACTCGTTACTTTTGCGGATGGGGCCGCAGTCGGTGATTTTCCAAGTTTTGTCGCTGACAATCAGCTCTTTTGAGCCGTCCGTGTAGGTTACTTCCAGTTGTAAAAGCAGTCGTGGGGTGCCGAAGTGTTTGGCGTGGGTCAGCCCGCCGTATTCCATCTCGGTGGAGTCGAAGCGAATGGTTGTATAGCGTCCGCCTGCGAGTGTGATCCCAACGGCGTTATTGCCCTTTTTGAGGAAGTCAGTGACATCGTATGCGTTGAAATAGACCCGCTTGGTGTAGTCGGAGAGGGCAGGCTTGAGAATCTCTTCGGGGGCAACCTCTTTGCCGTTAAGGTATGCGCTGTACTGTCCTAATCCACTGACATACAACCTCGCCTCGCGGATGTTCTTGGTCAGGGAAAACTCTTTGTGCAGATAGCGCGACGCGATGCGGGTTTTCCCCTGGATGTCGTCGTTGTAGAAGTCACCGCCAATCCATTTTGCTTTCCAGTCGGTGCTATCTAGTAAACTGATTTCAAAGGAATTGATATCGCTTTCGATGAATCTGACACGGGTTACGGTATCTAAAGTTTTATATTCGTTCACTCTGGAGTATGTCGTATGGGTTACTTCCGTAATCTCATGGCAGGTTGTAGAGGCAATCACTTTCCAATAGGCTTTGTCGCGACTGTGCAGCGGTTTGCCTTCGTAGGGGATGAGCAGCATCTGGTTGGAGACGACGGTCTTGGTGTCCCATAGGTCGCCGATGTTTTTTTCAGCGTTTTCCCGGGTGGAGGCCACAATGATGCGGTAGGAGGTCTGCCGCACGTTGGAATCGTCGGTCTCGTACCGCCAGCTGAAGCGCGGCACATTCGTGGCCAACGGCTGCGAACCGTTCTGATACTCGACGGTGGGATGGACAATAGCGACCTGCCCGAGAATGCTGCTGCCCGAAATGGCTGCAAGGATAACGACAAAAAGGAAGAATCTTCTCATAATCACAAATAATCAGCGGCAAAGATACAAAATTTGGCTTTTGGCTATTGGTTTTTGGCTGTTAACTTTCTAACCTGTTATCCTCAAACCCATGTATGACCAACGAAAAAGGGGAACCCTTCCGAGTTCCCCAAATGGTTACAGTAGAGATGCAAAATTTTGCGTCTCTACATATACGTCTCAAGTCTAAAGTCTCAAGTCTCAAGTCTTATTTCAGCAGTTTGAAGAATTCGACCATCAAATCCCAGCACATCTGCACGGTTTTGATTTCGAGTTTCTCGTCGGGTGAGTGGACGCCGCGCAGGGTGGGACCGAAAGCAACCATGTCCATGTCGGGGTACTTCTCGGAGAACAAGCCGCATTCCAAACCAGCGTGGATGGCCAGCACAACGGGATCTTTGTGGAAAACATTGCGATAGGCCTCCGACAGCAGCTGCACGGCCTTGGAGTTAGGGTTCGGGGTCCAGCCGGGGTAGCCGTCGGAGTTCTCCACGTCGGCGCCTATCATCCAGAACGTCGTCGAAACCTTATCGACGATGGCCTGCTTCTTCGACTCCACGGAGCTTCTCTGGCTGGTGGTGAAGACCACCTCGCCATCCACAATCTTCACGGAAGCGAGGTTGGTGGAGGTCTCTACCAGGCCGGGGATGTCTTGCGACATGGCCTGGATGCCGTGCGGGCAGACCAGCAGCGCGTTGAGCACATCAATCTGAAGGGTTTCCTCCAACACCTCCTTCACGGCGGGGGCAGGTTCCGCGGTCACGGTGACGCCGGGGTCCGTGGTGTGGAATTCGGCCTTGTAGGTTTGGTCCATCTCGGCGAGGTACCACTCTTCAACCCCTTCTTTCGGCACAGCCACGATGGCGTAACCCTCACGTGCGATGGCGTTGCGCAGGTTGCCAGCGTTGATATCGGCGACGCGCAGATCGTAGTAGCTGTAGGAGTTCCAAAGGATGCGGGCGAGGAGCTTCACGGCGTTGCCGCGGCCCTTGTTGATGTCGTCGCCGCTATGACCGCCCTGCAGACCCTTCACTTCGACCTTGAAAAACTCACATTTGCCCTCCACGGGTTCGTAATCGACGGGTACTTTCGCCACGGTGTCCTTGCCGCCGGCGCATCCGATGCAAAACTGGCCTTCGTCCTCGTTGTCGAGGTTGAGGAGCATCTTGCCTTTCATGAAGCCGGCTTCCACGGCGGCAGCACCAGAGAGGCCGGTCTCCTCGTCGATGGTGAAGAGGCACTCGATGGGGCCGTGCTCAATTTCGTTGTTGTCGAGAACGGCCAGCGCAAGGGCGATGCCGATGCCGTCGTCAGCACCGAGGGTCGTGCCCTTGGCTTTCAGCCACCCGTCGTCAATGTAGGTCTCGATGGCGTCTTTGTCAAAGTCGAACACTTTGTCGTTGTTCTTCTCGCACACCATGTCCATGTGCGCCTGCAGCACCACGGGGGTGACGTTCTCCTTACCCGGTGTGGCGGGTTTGGAAATCAGCACGTTGCCTACTTTGTCGCGCTTGGTCTCAAGGCCCAGCTTCTTGCCGGTAGCCTCCAGCCACAGCGACATCTTCTCCTCGCGCTTCGACGGGCGCGGAATCTTCGTAATCTCATTGAAATAATAGAAAACCTTCGCAGGTTTCAGGTTCAGCATTTCTTCGTTCATATTCTTGGATGTTTTAAAATGATACTTCAAGTTTGCGACTGCAAAGGTACAATTTTTTTAATGTAGAATGCAGAATGTAAAATACAGAATAAAAAAAGACGTGAGGCTTTCGAAAAAGTCTCACGTCTAAAGTCTTAAGCCCTAAGTCTCAAGTCTTACGTCTCAATTCTTAGTCTTACTTGCCTTCTTTCTCAAGGTCTTTCTTCAGAGATTGCAGGATGTTCAGGTCGCCGAGGGTCGCCTTTTCGACGTTGCTCTCGTTCACTTTCTGAATATCGCGCTCTTTCTGTCTCTCCTCCTCGTTTCTGGCTCTCTCTTCAGAATCTCTGTCGGGTTGCCAGGTCTTGGTGTGGGAGAGGTGGATTTTCTTGGCGTCCTTGGAGAAATCAACCACCATAAACGGGAGGGTTTCGCCTTCCTTGGCAGTGGATTTGTCCTCTTTCACCAGATGACGGTTGAAAGCAAAGCCCTCGATGTTGTGCGGGAGCATCACGGTGGCGCCCTTGTCGTTCATGCCGGTGATGGTACCTTCGTGTACGGAACCGATGGTGAAGATGGTTTCATAAACATCCCAAGGATTCTCCTCGAGTTGCTTGTGACCCAAGCTCAGGCGACGGTTCTCGGTGTCCACTTCGAGGACAACCACGTCGATGGATTCGCCAACCTTGGTGAACTCGGCGGGATGTTTGATCTTCTTGTTCCAGGAGAGGTCGGAAATGTGGATCAGGCCGTCAACGCCCTCTTCCAGTTCCACGAAGATGCCGAACGTGGTGAAGTTACGCACGGTGGCGGTGTGGCGGGAACCGACGGGATATTTCTCCAGGATGTCAGCCCACGGATCGGGGATGAGTTGTTTGATGCCGAGAGACATCTTCTGACCTTCGCGGTCGAGGTTGAGCACCACAGCTTCCACTTCGTCGCCGACTTTGAGGAAGTCGTGAGCGGTGCGCAGGTGCTGTGACCAGGACATTTCGGAGACATGGATGAGGCCTTCCACGCCGGGGATAACCTCCACAAAGGCGCCGTAATCGGTGATGACGACCACTTTACCTTTGACTTTGTCGCCGACTTTGAGGTTCGGGTCGAGCTTCTCCCAAGGTTGCGGGGTGAGCTGCTTGAGACCCAGGGCGATACGCTTCTTACCCTCTTCGAAGTTGAGGATAACGACGTTGACCTTCTGGTCGAGCTCCACAACCTCAGACGGATGGCTGATGCGGCCCCAAGAGAGGTCGGTGATGTGGATAAGACCGTCCAGACCGCCGAGATCGACGAATGCACCGTAAGAAACGATGTTCTTGACCGTACCTTCGAGGATTTGGCCGACTTCGAGACGGCTGATGATTTCGGCTTTCTGGGCTTCGATTTCAGCCTCGATGAGGGCCTTGTGGGAAACGACCACGTTCTTGTAGTCGTGGTTGATCTTGACGACCTTGAACTCCATGGTCTTGCCAACATAGACGTCGAAGTCGCGAATTTGCTTGACGTCGATTTGGGAACCGGGCAGGAAGGCTTCGATACCGAAGACATCGACGATGAGACCGCCTTTGGTCTTGCCTTTCACGTAGCCGGTGATGACCTCCTGGTTGTCGTAGGCCTCGTTGACGCGCTGCCAAGACTTGAGGATGAGCGCGCGCTTGTGGGAAAGCTGCATCTGGCCGTTGGCATCCTCCTGGCTTTCCACGTAAACTTCCACTTCGTCGCCGATCTTGAGATCGCGGTTGTAGCGCAGTTCGGAAGCGTTGATGACGCCGTCGGACTTGAAGCCGATGTTGAGGACCACTTCGCGGTCGTTGATGGAGACCACCTTGCCGGTGATGACGTCACCCTGCTCGATGGACTTGAAGGACTTGGAATAGGCTTCTTCCAGGCGTGCTTGCTCGTCTTTGGAGTAGCGGTCGTTCTGATCGGAAACCTTGTCCCAGCTGAAGTTCTCGAGTGCATTGGCATAGGCGTTCTCGAAGTCACGCATTTTGCGGGGAGCCTTGGGGGCCTTCTCTTCGGTTTCGGGCATGGCCTCTTCAGCGGTGGCGGTGGCTTCTTCGACCACGGTTTCCGCTACGGTTTCGGCAACATTTTCCACATTTTGCGCGGTTTCTTCGACCTGCTCAGGAGTGTTCAGTAATTCTTCTGACATAAATTCTTGTCTCAATTTGCCCTGAGACTGGGGCTTTTTTAAGATTAAACAATGAGGTTAACTGCTTATAAGTCAATTGAAGAGCCTCTTTCAATTGAGAGAGGCAAAGATACAAAATTTTTGATACGAAAATTTTTTTCTGTGAGATTGTTGTAGAAATAGGAAAAAAGTGTATTTTTGCGGCCTGAAACATTGCGGGGTAGAGCAGTGGTAGCTCGTCGGGCTCATAACCCGGAGGTCGCAGGTTCGAGTCCTGCCCCCGCTACTAAATCCAAGCGGCTGCCAAACAAAATGGCGGCCGTATTTTGTTTATGGAAGAGAAAAAGAAGAAACGGAAGAAGTTTTTGGAGAAGCCGCAGTACCCGGGCGGCGCGAAGGCGTTGCGCGAGTTCGTGAACGCCCACCTGCAGTACCCGCAGGATGCCATCGACCAGCACATCGAGGGCGTGGTGACCGTCGCCTATCAGGTGACCGATGACGGCATTGTGGAGAACCCGGTGGTGACCAAGAGCTTATGCCCCTCCTGCGACGAGGAAGCTTTGCGCATCGTGAACATGCTCCGCTACGAGAAAGTGCGCAACCGCGGCATCCGCCTCAAGATGAACACCAAGCTGAACATCAACTTCCACCTCGCGCCCGCCCCCGCGCAATCCACCGTCACCTATACCTATACTCCGTCATCCAAAAAATCAGGCGGGAACAAATCGGGAACAAATCCCGGTGGATACAGCTATTCTATTTCGTGGTAGAGAACGGCGTTTCCCTGTTTCGCGAAAATTCTGTATTTTTTGCTCATTCGCGAAACGTGTGGCCGTCCTTGTCCATACGCAACTCATTGCAGATGAACTCCAGTTGGCAGGAAACAAGTTTGTTATGCGCCCTTCTCAACAAAAACTGCAAAAACCGAGATGTTTTCTGCATCTATCTATATTTTTCTTACTTTTTTTTGTTGCAAGTCGCGACAAGCAAAAGATAATTATTAAAAGGTATTAAAACAGGCAAATAAAGTAAGATAGTATAAAGTAAAACAGTAAAATCATAGAGCTTTGCGCTCTTATTCTCGAACTGAAAATCCGCCAAATTTTTAAAAGACGAGAGAATAAGAAAGCGAAAGGTTCGCGCCTCTGGGCGTGAATTGTTTCGTGCTTATTGATCGTCTTGGGTTCTTGGCGGAGCCGCAGTTCTCAATAAGCAAACAAAACGGGATGATCTCACGCCTTTTTTGCATACTTATCTGGAATAACGGGTGGTAAAGTTCGCAATCAGACGGACGATGGAACTACCCAAACAATTCGACAACATCACCACGAGAGTCATTGATGACTTGAAGGCCACACTAAAAAGCGGCTCTAAAGTTTCAATGGCCGCCGCCTCTTTCTCCATCTACGCCTTCGAGGCCCTGCAAAAAGAGTTGGAGAAGGTGGAGGAGCTGCGCTTCATCTTCACCTCCCCCGCCTTCAACAAGGAACGGGCGAAGAAGCAGAAACGGGAGTTCTACATCCCCAAGCTGAACCGCGAGCGCACCCTTTACGGCTCCGACTTCGAGATCAAGCTGCGCAACAACCTCACACAGCGCGCCATCGCCAAGGAATGCGCCGACTGGATCCGCCGGAAAGCCCGCTTCAAGACGAATGTCTCCCTAATGCAGATGCCGGGCTTCCTGAATGTGAAGACGGACAGCGAGCAGATGACCTATATGCCTTTCAACGAGTTCACGACGACGGAATTAGGCTGTGAACGCGGCAACAACATCTTCCAGCTTGTCCAGCGCCTGCCGTCACCCGCCAGCGATGCCTACCTGAAGAACTTCAACGATTTCTGGCAGGACAAGGAGAACTTCGCCGATGTGACGGAAGCCATCATTGAGAACATCGAGAATGTCTATAAGGAGAACGCGCCCGACTTCATCTATTTCGTCACGCTCTACCACATCTTCCACGAGTTCTTGGAGGACATCAGCGAAGACGTGCTGCCCAACGAGGCCACGGGTTTCAAATCCTCGCAGATCTGGAACACCTTGTACAACTTCCAGAAGGACGCGGCATTGGCCATCATCAACAAACTGGAAACCTATAACGGCTGCATCCTCGCCGACAGCGTGGGCTTGGGCAAGACGTTCACCGCCCTTTCGGTCATCAAATACTACGAGAACCGCAACAAGTCGGTGCTCGTGTTGTGCCCGAAGAAGCTGTACAACAACTGGAACACTTACAAGAGCAACTACAAGAACAACCCGCTGGAAAAAGACCGGCTCCGCTACGACATCCTTTTCCACACCGACCTGAGCCGCGACAACGGCATGAGCAACGGCCTTGACCTCGCGCTGCTGAATTGGGGCAACTACGATCTCATCGTGATTGACGAAAGCCATAATTTCCGCAACGGCGGCAAAATCACCACCGACGAGGACGACGAGAACCCGCGCGAGAACCGCTACCTGCGGCTGATGAACAAAGTCATCCGCGCCGGGGTGAAAACCAAAGTGCTGATGCTCTCGGCCACCCCGGTCAACAACCGCTTCAATGATTTGAAGAACCAACTCCAGCTCGCCTACGAGGGCCGGCAGGAACTCATCAACGACAAGTTGGATGTGGACCGCCCCATCGAGGACATCTTCCGCTCGGCGCAGGCACAGTATAACGCCTGGTCAAGGATGGAAGACCCGAAGGAACGCACGGCGGAGCGGTTGTTGGACATGCTCTCGTTCGATTTCTTCCAAGTGCTCGACGCGGTCACCATCGCCCGAAGCCGGAAACACATCGAGAAATACTACGACACCGCCGACATCGGCAAATTCCCGACACGCCTGACACCCATATCCAAACGCCCGAAGCTGACCGACCTTGACGAGGCCATCACCTACAAAGATATTTCCGAACAACTCTATGAACTGAACCTGAGTGTTTATGCGCCGTCCGACTATATCCTGCCGTCCAAGCGCGACAAATACGAGATTGACAAAGACGGGGAGGGCACCCACCTCGGTATGTCGGGGCGTGAGAAGGGGCTGAAGAAACTCATGGCCATCAACCTGCTGAAGCGACTGGAGTCTTCCGTCAACTCCTTCCGGCTGACCCTTGCCCGGATGAAAGAGCAGATAGACGAGACGCTGAAAGCCATTGACCTCTTCCTTGAAACAAGGCAGGAGACACGACTTTCACTCCAGACGCTGGAAAACATGCTGGACGGCGACGACAGCGAGAACGACTTCCTCGTGGGTGGAAAGAAAACGCGCGTGGCTCTGGCCGACATGGACTGCCGCTCCTGGAAACGCGACTTGAAAGCCGACCAGGAAATTATCGGCCTGCTCTTGACAATGCTTGCGGACATCACGCCCGAGCACGACAGCAAGCTCCAGATGCTGATTGAAAACCTGCGGGAGAAGTTCGCCAACCCCATAAACGGCACCAACAGGAAAGTCCTCGTCTTCACGGCCTTCTCCGACACCGCCGAATATCTTTACGAGAACCTCGCACCCGTCATCCTGGAGAAAGCCGGGCTTCACTCCGGGCTTGTCACGGGTAACGGCGTGGCTTCCACCCTCAAAGGACTGCGTTCCGATTTCAACACGATACTGACGCTCTTTTCCCCCGTGTCAAAGGACGCGGACAAACTGTTTCCGAGGGAAAACAGGGTGATTGACGTGCTTTTCGCCACCGACTGCATCAGCGAGGGCCAGAACCTGCAGGACTGCGACTATCTCATCAACTACGACATCCACTGGAACCCCGTGCGCATCATCCAGCGTTTCGGCCGTGTCGATCGTATCGGCTCGCGCAACGAGGTCATCCAGTTGGTGAACTACTGGCCGGATATCGAGCTGGACGACTACCTGCGGCTCAAAGGCCGCGTGGAGGCACGCATGACCGGGGTGAACATCACCGGCGCGGGCAACAGCAACGTCCTCCTCTCCGACGAGGAGCAGGCCGACCTCGACTACCGCAAAAGCCAGCTCCAGCGGCTTCAGGAGGAAGTGGTGGATTTGGAGGACATGGACACGGGCATCAACATCATGGATTTGGGCTTGAACGAGTTCCGGCTGGATCTGTTAGCCTACATGAAAGACAACCCCGACATAGAGCACACGCCTTTCGGCATGTGCGCCGTTGTCCCTGCCAGCGAACAGGCACAGCCTGGCGTCATCTTCATATTGAAGAACCGGAACAACGCCGTGAATATCGGGCGGCAGAACCTCCTGCATCCTTTCTACATGGTTTATCTGTCTGATGACGGCGAACCCATCATCAACCATCTTTCACCCAAACGGCTGCTTGATGTCATGCGCCTTTCGTGCAAGGGCAAGACAGAGCCGGTACTGGAATTATGCCATGCCTTCAACAAGGAGACAAAGGACGGCCGGAAGATGCAGCATTATAGCGAGCTGCTGCAAAAGGCGGTCGGCACGATTGTGGCGCAGAAAGCGGAAAGCGACCTCGAAAGCCTGTTCTCCTTCGGAGAAACCACCGCTCTCGTGAATGACATCAGCGGGCTGGACGACTTCGAGTTGATTTGTTTCTTGGTAATCAAGGAAGGAGGTGCCCGTGGATAATATTCTTCACTATCCACAGAGCACCATCGTCAGCCGTGTTGTGCCGAAGACGATGTTCTACAAGTTCATGGAGGTGAACCCTCGCATGAGATCGCGCTTCGTGAATGACGTGGTGAACATCACCTGGCTCTACAAGTTGTCGGCCTCAACCCTCAATGTCACGGACACCGAGGAGATGAAAGAGATCGAGGTGTTTGCGGTGAACCTCAAGCAGCCGGACTGCCCGACGGACTTGTTCAGCTTCATCGACACGAACATGCCGCATCATATCGTCTTTGTCCTCATGCACGACCACAGCGCGATGTTGCTCATCAACTACAAGGATTGGGCAGACGACACG
>CAJOKR010000049.1 GCA_905235135.1 uncultured Bacteroidales bacterium | reverse complement strand
ATTGGATTCCCCCGATTTTTGCTTTCTCAGGGCAATTGGGGGAATTTCTTTTACGTTGCAAAGATACAAAAATTTATAATACGCTGGGTATCAATTTGCCATGCTTGTTTTGGTAATTTACGACAGTCCCTATCTTACCCATCCTCGGGAAAACTGGCGGGAGTGGTAAGAATTTTCACCACCACCCCCTCGTCAGCCAACATTACGTCAGGGAAATAGCGGGTGGCGCACTCTAAGAAGCAATCCTCCGTTTTGTAGCGCGACGAGAAATGTCCCAGCAACAGCTTGCCGGCATTGCACGCTTTGGCGAACTCGGCCGCCTGGCTGGCGGTGGAATGGTCGTATTTGTCGGCTAAATCCTCGTCCCCTTCGCAGTACGTGGCGTCGTGATAGAGCAGGTCCACATCCTGAAGCAGCTCGGCATACTGCATTACCGGCCGGGTGTCGGAAACGTAGGCGTAGCTGCGCACCGGATCCGGCGGGGTGGTCAGCTCCACGTTGGGAATCACCCGACCGTCAGCGGTGGTAAAGTCTCCCCCACCCTGAATCCGTTCGATTTCCAGGCGTGGGATGCCGTATTTTTGGATACATTCGGGGATGATGTGTCGATTGCCCTGCTTTTCGCGGAACAGGAATCCGTAACACGGCACACGGTGTTCCAACGGGAAGGCCGTTACGTCGAAGTGCTGGTCCGAAAAGATCAAGGTCGGCTCCTGACAGTCAATCGGGTGGATGTGGATCCCGAATTCGGCATGGGTGACGAAGAAGTCGATCTGCGCCTGGAGGATATCCACGAAATCGTCCGGCACGTGGAGGTTGATGTCGGTAGTGCGTTTGTCGAGCGACAGGGATGAAAGCAGCCCGACTAGCCCAAGACAGTGGTCACCGTGAGCATGGCTGATGAAGATGTGCTCCAACTGTCCGGGGTGGAAGCCGTATCGCACGAACTGCGTCTGCGTACCCTCGCCGCAGTCGATCATGTACAGCTTGCCGAAACGGCTGACAATCTGCGAGGAGGTGTGGTGCCGGAGAGTCGGCTTCGCGCTCCCGCAGCCAAGAATCGTGACGGTGAATTCTATCATGGTGACATATATTTTCTCTGGGACAAAAATACAAAAGTTTTGAATCAAATATGATGTGGTTTTAACAATAGCCGAGTGAAATAATTGTTACTTTTGCGCAATCGTTTGTCGGGCGGTTTATAACAGGGAATGGGAACGATTCGAAACTATGAGCGTATGAAGATACTATTTGTCATCAACAACTTCTATATCAAGGGAAACGGCCTTTCCGGATCGGCACGGCGCACGGTGAAGGCGCTTCAGGAAGCCGGACAGGAGGTGCGTGTGCTCTCCGCCGCCAATCCCGCCCCGAACGGTCCTCAGCCCGACTACGTGCTGAAAAAGTTCGACATGCCCCTCTTCCAACCGTTGCTTACCCCGCAAGGCATTTCGATGGCCAAGAAAGACCCGAAGCTCATCGAAGAGGCCGTCCGCTGGGCGGATTTGGTGCATTTGGAGGAGGCTTTCACCTTGCAGTTCAAGACTTTGAATATCGCGAAACGGTTGGGCAAACCGGTGACCGCCACCTACCACTACCATCCCGAAAACGTGTTCAGTACCATGAAAATGGGTCGCTGGCATCTTCCGAACCGCTGCATGCTACTGACATATCGGTTCGCGGTCTATAACCGTTGCGATATGATCCAATGCCCGACGGAAAACGTGAAGGAGCGGCTGCTCCGTTACCGCGTCAACGTGCCGATGCGGGTGATTTCCAACGGAGTGATTCCCGACGAATGTCTGCGTCCGGAAACACCGCCGGCGGACTATTTCGACGAGAACCGCCCGCTGAAGGTGATCTGCATCGGTCGCCTTTCCGACGAGAAAGACCAGCCCACCCTCTTCAAAGCCATGAAATACAGCCAATTCGCCAAGCGCATACAGCTGCAATTTGCGGGACAGGGTCCGACCGAAAAAGACCTGAAACGTCGTGGAAAAAAGCTCGTGGACGAAGGCGTGCTCACCTACATGCCCGAATTCGGGTTCTATTCGCATCAGGAGCTCTGTCAGCTGATGGCGGATGCCGACTTGTGCGTACACTGCGCCACCACCGAAGTGGAGGGTCTCAGTGTGATGGAGGCCCTGCAGCAGGGAACGGTACCCGTGATCGCCACCGCCAAATACAGCGCCTCTGCCCAGTTCGCCCTTGACGACCGCAGCACTTTTCCCGGAAGAAATCCAAAAGCGTTAGCCCAGCGCATCGACTACTGGCTCTCCCTCCCCGAAGAGCGCTGGGAAATGGGCAAGAAATATGTTGAGTCGATGAAACCCTACGACATCGCCGCAGCGTACAGGCGCTCATTCGAATGTTCGAAGAAGTGGCAAAGGTGAGACCCGGCACTTGACGGAGCCACAGACGACGCGGAGATAAATATATTTTTTTTATTTTTGCGGTTTAAAATATATCATCAAAATAAAACAAGAATATGGAATTGTCAAAAGAAGAATTCAAAGTGTTACTCATGCTTTATGTGGCTAATAGCGACGCCATGTGAACCCCGAAGAAGTCCGTGCAATGCTGGAGCGGACCTCCCCGAAAGTTTTTTCGGCAATCAGGCTCAAGTTTTCCAAAATGAACGACGTGGAGGTGTTGCAATGCATCGAGGAGCACAAAAAGCACTATTTCACCACCGACGCGGAACGCCAGGAACTGTTGGCGGATCTGAAGTCTGTGGTGGAGTCCGATGGCAAGCTGCTGCCGGTGGAAGAGTACATGTTGAGAGGGGTTGAGGGGGTGATCCTCTGATTGCTCCACTTTCCCACATATCACATACATTTACAGACTGTTTTTTTCGCCATGTTTGGATGGATCGGTCCTCTCGAATAACCGTGTAACCATTTCATACACCCAAACCACCATTTCATACAATAGCCCCTCTGTGCGTGCGAGACGTGCGGAGGGGTTTTCTATTTTTGCCGCCGGTTTCAATTTCCAAAGGAAAAAAACACTAACCTATAAATACCAAAGCAATGAAAAACGCAATCAAAACATTATGGAATGGCATCAAGGCCGTCTTTACGGCGGTGATTGAATGGTTTGCAACCCTGTTCGGAATGAAGGAGGACACCAAGTATGCACGAGTGCTGCGCGGAATCGTTAGCACCGCCTTCGCCGTGATTCTCGTCGTTTGGGCGGCGGCGGCCCTCTATGGGCTCGGACGCTCCCTCCACTGGCGGATCAACAATCTCTTCGACAAGGGCGATGACGACTACTATTATGTGGAACATCTTTCCGAGAACCTCAGCTACTACAAAGGTTATTACGGCAACGACGGTTACCTGCGCAACGGCAAAAACCGGAAGGTGCTCAAGGATATCGAGTGGGTTTCCAAACCGCTGGAGGGCGACTCGTTAGTGTGTTACAGCAACGGGAAACGCCGTGGCTATTTCCACCTACGCGACGGCCGCGTGGTGGTGAAGCCCAAATACCAGCACGCCTGGATCTTCTCCGAGGGTCTTGCCGCGGTGGATGAGGATGGCTGGGTGAAATTCATTGACACCAAGGGCGATGTGGTTATTGACCGACGTTTTGCCTACAACGAGGATGACTGCGGCTACGTGTTCCACAGCGGACGTTGCGCGGTGCGGGAGAGCTCGGGGGATAAAATGGGCATCATCGACCGCAGCGGCAAATGGGTGCTGCCGCCAGTCTATGACGAAGTCAATCTGAGGGATACGTTTCTGGTGTTGACACAGGGTAACCGACAGGCTGTCCTCACCTTCGGGATGGACACTGTAATCCCCATGACGGCGGCCAGCTTCATTATCGATGACACCACCATTTTGGCTACTTTCGCTGACCATTCGCAAAAGGTATATTCTCTTCAAGGCCAGCTAATTACGAATGCGGAAATCGGGAATGTGGAGCAGATGATGTATGAGACACGCGAGGTCATGTACCCTGTCAACAAGGACGGTCACGAATGCACCGACGAATATTACTGCTACACCAACCCTATTGAGCGGATGGACGTGGCTACCTGCCTGCGCTACGAGGGGGAAGTGGACTGGTATGGGCTGATGTCGCCCGACGGCAGAATAATCACCCCGCCGTTGTTTGTCAACATCACGGCCATTGCGAAGGACCTATACCTCTGCGAAACCGACTACGGACGCGGTATTATGTTGAACAGTAAAGGACAACCGGTGGAACCGTAACATCTATGGGAAATCGTCTGTTTTTCCGGGCATATTCGAAATTTGTGTATGTTTGCGCCAAATTTCGAGTATGCCCGATTTTCTGATCATCACCAATACCAGCGAATTTCTCCGCATCCCGGCGGAGAGTTTGGTTTTTGTGTCCAGCGACGGCAACTACTCGGACATCGGCACCCGCGACGGGCATAAACACACAGTTACCGTGCAGCTTGGGATGATTGAGGAGATGATCAAAGATCAGATGCCGGACCGTAGTCGGGAGTTTGTGCGCATCGGCAAAAGTCTGATTGTGAACTTGAGTTTCGTGCACTATATCAACCCCTCGAAGAAGCAGATCGTCCTGTCCGACTGTCACACCTTCAAATTCAGCCTCGAAGCCTCCAAGGAAGCTCTCAAGCTGCTGAAAGAATATGTTGAACCCAAAACAACGAAAAAATGATGCATATCGACAATATATCCGACGACGAAATCCGAATCATCGGGAATTCGGCTGCCCAGACGTCTCCTAAGCGCAAACCGCGGCTCTATCGGCAGTGGTGGTTCTGGGTGGCCCTGATCGTTTTGGTGGTGGTTAGCCTGCTGACGCTATGGAGCATCCACTCTAGACGTTTCTTAGAGAGTTATGCCGCTCCTAAAGCTGGATACGATGTCATTGAGGCGACACCCGCGCCCGTTTCCCCGATGCTCTATAAGGACGAGCCCGCCGATGTGCTCGTTTTCGACACCGTGATCAACGACGTGCCGTTGCAGATTCTTACCCCCGTGAACGCCGTGCCAGAGCTGATTCTCGGCATCCCTGACACCACGGACGAAAGCCTCGTTTTAGGGTTGCAGGCGGCAGACATCCGCGCTGACAACGGCGGAATTGTAGGCGCGTTCGTTCTCAAGGGCGAGCTGCTGTCGCGTGGGGTCGCCAAAAAGGGCTTCTGCGCCATCCTCGGCGGGAAAATCCAACTCGGGATGGCTGAAAGCACTCCGCTGTTTGAGGAGGCCACCAGCCAGGACGGCTACTTCTTCCGGCAATACCCGTTAGTGAGCAACGGGCGGATGGTGGAGAACAAGCCTAAGAACAAGGCAGTGCGGCACGCGCTGTGCGAGCTGGACGGCAGAATTGTCATCGTCAGCAGTTTGGACATGGAGTCCTTCCACGATTTTTCACAGTCCTTGGCGGACCTCGGCGTCCAGAACGCCATCTCCCTTGTCGGTGCCGACGCCTACGGGTTCTTCCGCGCCCAGGAGACCGGCTTCAGCTCCTGGGGCACCGACGTGCACCGCTGGAAGGATGCGGAAAACGTGAATTTTGTAGTGTGGCGAGACTATAAGACGGAATAAAGCCGAAATTTCTTGTATACCCAAGAATTCAATGCCCTAATAATCGATAGAAATGGTCGGAAACACGTCAAAAAATCGTACCTTTGCCAACTTTTTTATTATGACCCTCGAAGAACTTAAAAAGAGATATTACAAGACTGAGGTTGAGCGACTTACGAAGGTCCTGGGACCTCAGCAGCAGGAGAATGTGGTGGCGGTGAACGGCGTGAAAGGCTCCGCGCTGGCCTTCATCGCGGCGCAGGCGTCCGAAAACATCCCCAACACCCAGCTGTTCCTCTTCCGCGACAGCGAGGAGGCCGCCTTTTTCTACAATGACATGGAGATTCTGCTCAACGACCGCAGTAACGCGCTGCAGGACAAGCGAGTGCTCTATCTGCCGTCGTCCTACAAGCGCAACAGCCGCTGGAGTGAGACCGACCCCTCCAACGTGAAACTCCGTGCCGAAATCCTCCACAAACTTTCCCGACCTGACCAGCAGCCGCTGATCCTCGTCTCTTACCCCGAAGGCGTGGCGGAAACCGTTGTCACCCAGGACTATATCGACCGGAAATCCTTCTCCGTGAAGCGCGGCGAAGAAATCCTTACTGATGACTTCCTCAACAAACTCTACGAGCTGGAATACCTGCCGGAGGATTTCGTCTATGAGCCAGGACAGTTCGCGTGGCGTGGTAACATTTTCGACATCTTCTCCTACTCCGAGGAATACCCCATCCGTGTTGAATTTGAAGGCGACCGAATCGAGTCCATCCGCTTCTTCAACCCAGAAACACAACTGTCTGTCAAGGAGTTGGAACAGGTCTATATCATGACCCCCATCGCGCAAAAAGAGACCGAAGACGGTGAACGTGTGCCGTTTTTCTCCGTCCTGCCCGAGAACTGCGTCGTGTGGCAGATGCATGCCGCCAATATCGCCTCCACTATCCACACCTCCTATCAGGATATTGTTGATAATGAATACTTTGCCGAAAGCGGAATACCCATCATCAACAAGAAAACCTATCTAAAAGAGGTAGCGAATTTCCAACGGGTCTATGTCAACACCCAGGAGGTTGACACCCCTACCTTGACGCTTGATTTCAACATGCAGCCGCAGCACGATTTCGACAAGAGTTTCGACTACCTGCTGCTGGAATGGATTGATAATCTGGAACATGGCATCCACAACTACTTCCTGTCGGAAACGCAGTCGCAGCTCGACCGCCTTTACAAAGTGATGCTCGACATTCTTGAAAAGTACAACCGGCAGAACGACGCTGCATTCAAGATCGAGCAGCTTTACACGCCGTTGCGCGAGGTGTTGCACGAAGGTTTCACCGACGCGGACCACAAAATCGCCCTCTACACTGACCACCAGTTCTGGAACAAATTCCAACGCATGGTGCTCCGCGACCGCTACAAGAAGAGCGAAGCGCTGACACTCAGGGAAATATATGACCTTCAACCTGGCGATTACGTCACCCATATCGACCACGGAGTCGGGGTTTACGAGGGTCTGCAAAAGATGCAGATGGGCGACAGCACGCAGGAGGTCATCAAGATTAGCTACAAGGATGGCGACACGCTCTACCTAAGCATCCACGCGCTGCACAAAATCAGCAAATACGTTGGCAAGGAGGGCACTCCGCCGACTATCCACCGCCTAAGTTCCGGTAGCTGGGAAAAGCTGAAGGAACATACCAAGAAGAGAGTTAAGGAGTTAGCTATCGACCTGATTAAGCTTTACTCCGAGCGTAAGGCTAAGAAGGGGTTTGCTTACTCCCCCGATAGCTACCTGCAAAGTACGCTGGAATCGTCGTTTATCTACGAAGACACCCCCGACCAGATTAAGACGCTGGCGGAGGTGAAGTCCGACATGGAAAGCGACCACCCGATGGACCGCCTCATCTGCGGTGATGTGGGGTTCGGGAAGACCGAAATCGCCATCCGTGCGGCATTCAAGGCCGTGTGCGACAGCAAGCAGGTGGCCGTTTTAGTGCCCACCACCGTACTCTCCATGCAACACTATTACACGTTCAGCGAGCGATTGGCTAATATGCCGTGTAACATCGCGTATATCAACCGGTTCAAGAGCACGAAAGAGATTAAGGATACGCTGAAACGGGTGAAAGAGGGCAAAGTCGATATACTCATCGGCACGCATCGAATTCTAAGCAAAGACGTGGTTTTCAAGGATTTGGGATTGCTGATTATCGATGAGGAGCAGAAGTTCGGGGTGGCGGCCAAGGAAAAGATCCGCGAGATGCGTACCACTATCGACACCCTCACCATGTCGGCAACGCCCATCCCGAGAACCCTGCAGTTCTCGCTCATCGGGGCCCGCGACATCTCCGTCATTACCACCCCACCGCCAAACCGTCAACCCATCGACACCCAGGTGCATGTCTTCGACGAGGATATCATGCGAGATGCCATACAGTTCGAGTTAAACCGTGGCGGACAGGTTTTTGTTATCCATAACAAAATCCAGAATATCAAAGAGTTATCGGGTTTAATTCAACGATTAGTTCCGAAAGCGCGAGTGGCCATCGGGCACGGGCAGATGGAGGGAGACCAGCTCGAAAAGATTATGACGCAGTTCATCAACGGTGAGTACGACGTGCTGGTTTCCACTACCATTGTGGAGTCTGGATTGGACATCGTGAACGCCAACACCATGATTATCAACGATGCACAGAATTTCGCGCTCAACGTGCTCCACCAGCTGCGCGGGCGTGTGGGTCGCAACAACCAGAAGGCCTACTGCTATCTCTTCATCAAGCCGTGGGACACTCTCAACGACCAGGCACGCAAGCGATTGCAGGCCATCGAACAGTTCTCAGACATCGGCAGCGGCATCCACATTGCCCTCCGCGACTTGGACATTCGTGGGGCCGGCGATATTCTCGGTGCGGACCAGAGCGGCTTCATCAACGAGATGGGCTACGACATGTACCAGAAAATCCTCAACGAGGCCATTCAGGAGATGAAAGACAGCGGTGACGAGAGCTTTGGCGACCTCCAGATGGCCGACAACAGCGCCCTTTTGCGCCGTGTCTGTTCGTTGGAAACCGACATCGAGGCACTCTTCCCATCCACCTACATCTCCAACGTCACCGAGCGCATGAACCTCTACAAGGAGCTGGAATCCATCCAAGATCCGCAAAAACTGGAGGAATTTCGCAAGAAGGTCACCGACATTTTCGGTCCGATGCCGCGTGAAACCGAGGAGCTGATGCAGACCATTCCGCTCCGCATGCTCGCCGCCGACCTCCACTTCGAGAAAATAGTCCTCAAGAAGCGTACTTTCCATGGCTACTTCACCGGTAACTCGCAGTCCCGCTATTTCCAGTCCGACGAGTTCGGCAAGTTCCTGCTTTTCATGCAGATGAACCACCCCGTCGTGCAGCTCAAGGAGGCCAACCACAAGCTGGTCTGCAGCATCCACAACATCCCGACGTTCAAGGCGGCGTACCATTGGCTGGGGAAGATGGAGCAGGCGGTGGAGAAGGATGCTTAATCTTGCTTCGAAATATCAATTATTTCGAAAAATCGAAATTTTGATATTTCGACAACACCAACACTACCCTTTCAAACTCCTCGTTCCTTTGCACTCCGGATAACCGCTGCAGCTCCAGAATTCGTTTCCTGCGTTTAATCCCCTCTTGGCAACTCGCTTGATCATGGGTTTGCCGCATTTCGGGCATTTCGGGGCGTCCGCTTGGACGCTTTGCGCCGCGCGGTAGGCAAGCCGGTCAGCGGTAAGGGCCTCGGAGAAACCGCCCTCCTCCTTGAAAGTGGCTAGCTGGTTTTTTAGCTGCTTGCGCAGCATCATAATAAGGCGGTTGCAAAGGACCAGCAGGCAGTTGGCCTCCAGTGTAGGGTTTCCTGAACGGAGCCACCGGTCGAATTTCCGCTTCTGCTGCAGGATGTGGATGCTGCTCAGATGTTGCACATCGTCTTTGTAGGTGGGCGGGTCGAGCTGAACGGCTGTGACGGCCTTGTGTTCCTCCGACTTCGCCGACCAGGGCACATCCTCCCCTCGCAGCAGCCAGTTTAGATAGTCGTTAGCCAGCTCGGCGAGGCTCGCGCGTGCCACATCGGTAAGCTTCATCTCCATTTCCTTGGAAGTGGAGCGGCGCGAACTGCCCTCTGCGATGTTGGCGGGCACTGACCGAGCCGCCTGTGTCATTTGGTCGTATTGACGGCCACACGGGTCGTTTTTGCGGTTAAGGTAACGCATACAGAAATCCTGCGTAGCCAGCTGTATCACATTTGCCAACACCCAGGTGTCTAACCAATAGTAACCTAATCTTCTTATTTCCATAACGGTTTAAATTTCGTTTGTAGGTTTAATTAATTTCAGGCGGCAAAGATACAACAAGACGGAGCAATTGTCAAGGGTTTTGCGAAATTTTTATCTGACTGGATTACAGCTTATTGTAGTATGTATGTTAACTGATCAGAGCGTAATAGTTAAAAACAATTTGTGGATTTGGGAGGATGGTGCGATTTTATCATTTTGTATGAAGATATTTGATAAGGAATGGCGCTGAGTGATTGCAGATGAAACAAACTCTTCTGCTGACTTGATAGAACCTCAATGATCTTTTTGGGGCCATGTGCAGAAAATTTCTTGAACAATGCAAATTATATTCCGTTATTTTGCTATTTTTGCGGATTGAATAATTAGTAATGATGTCTGAAACAGTTGCATTAATAATCTTTCTTGCTCTTATTCCATTGATACTTATTCTCAGAAAACCACTAGTTGCTTTTGTCCGAGGAAAAAAGGGTGAGCTAAATGTGAAATTGAGACTCCGGATGCTGTCTTCAGAAAAGTACAAAATTATCAACAATCTTTTTATCAGCAACAATGGGCAAACTACTCAGATTGACCATGTGGTAGTGTCGGAATATGGTATATTTGTCATTGAGACCAAGAACTATAAGGGCTGGATATATGGCGGGGCAAACAGCGATTTTTGGACTCAAAACATTTATGGCAACAAATATCAATTGTATAACCCCTTACGACAGAATCAAGGTCATATCAGAGCACTCAAACAATTGCTCAAAGACCTGCCCTCTAATGTGTTTGTTTCCATCGTCGCCTTTTCCAGAAAAGCCACGCTTAAAAACCAATCCTTAGACAATGTTGTATATTTGAACCAAATTAACAGGGTGATACGTTCCTATTCACAGAAAAAGATTACTGTCGAGCAGGCGCAGCACGTATACGACACTTTGATGGAAGCTAATATCGAATCTAAAGATACACGAAAACAACATGTCCAAAATGTTCGAAAACAGATATCTATGCATGACGTATCCATTTCCAACGGTCGCTGTCCGCACTGTGGTGGAAAGTTAGTGTTGCGTGTTGGGAAATATGGGGATTTTTATGGCTGCAGCAATTATCCGCATTGTAAGTTCACCAAACAATTGTAACTTTTTAAGTTCTCAAGTCTATAGTAATTGCCTATAATCGTGAACGACTTGGATAGAACGATGCAACAACTAAGAAACAGCACGGCGAGGTGATATTTTTCCTACCTTTGCACCCCAGTCCCCAACCATCATGGTGACTACACCAATACTTTGATTATGAATACAATAGAAAATATATCCCTCCACCTTGTGGGAAATTAGGAAATGACGGAAGGACTGAAATCCCGACCTATGTTAACCTATGGTAAGGCGAAGTCGAGCCCTATGACATAAACAAAGAACACTATGAACATTAACGAACCCACCCAACACTACATCTCCGCCCACGCCTCCGACGACGTGTCCCACCTCGCCCTGCACCCCTCCAAAGACCCGCAGGTGGATATGCCCATGGCGCTGCAGCAGATCGCGGGACGGCAGAAGGCCAAAGAGAAGCTGCCCGAATGGTACGCCATTGAGGGCATCCTTTACCCGAAAAAGGTCTCCATGGAACAGTGCTCATCGTCGCAAACGGCTGAGTATAAGGCATCCTTGGTGAAAGGGAATTTGTTTGCGGACTTCAGCGGCGGGTTCGGGGTCGATACCGCCGCATTCGCTAAAAAGTTCGGGAAAGGCTACTACGTGGAACCACAACAGGAACTATGCGAACTTTTTCAACATAACTGCAAAGTACTGGATATCAACAATGTTAATATCGTCAACGGAACGATGGAGGATAACCTCGCCGCTATCGAGCCTGTGGATATGATCTACTTGGATCCGTCCCGACGCGACACGCACGGACGGCGGGTGGTCTCCTTGGCGGACTGCACCCCCAACCTCCTCGAATGGAAATCCGCCCTGTTGGATCGTTGTAACATCTTGATGGTCAAAATGTCCCCAATGATCGACATTTCCCAAACATTGCGGGATTTACCGGAGACATACGCCGTGCACGTGGTGGCCGTGGAAGGGGAATGCAAGGAGGTGGTGTTTTTGTTGAAAACGGGAAACGAAATGATTAACGGCACCTGTAGAGACGCAATGCGCCGCGTCTCTACAACGGACCCAATCGAAACGGATATCGCCATAATGAACCCAACCATCGTTGCCGTCGATATTAACAAAAACGCCATTACCCGTGTTGAAACCACTCTTGAAACCGAACGCACCACCCCACCTCACATCGCCACGGAATTGGGCACTTACCTCTACGAACCCAACGCTGCCGTGATGAAGGCCGGCATTTTCAATGCCCTTTCGCAACAGTTCCAGATTTCGAAATTGGCGAAAAACACTAACTTATTCACCACCAATGAATTACGTGAGAATTTTCCGGGCCGCATTTTCCGCATTGAGACTTTGCTCGAGTTCCACCCGCGAAAAACAGCTAAGGAACTCTCGCAGCTCGAAAGCGCCAGCATCGCCGTGCGCAATTTCCCGTTAACGGCGGAAGAATTACGGAAAACGCTGAAAATCAAAGATGGGAATGAGTCTTACTTATTCGGATGCACGCTTTGGAATGGTTCGAAGGTCATCCTGCAAACACATAAAATCGGGGACGAATAATTATCGCCTGTTTTGGGCAAATAATTATTCGCCCCTACAACCGTCTCTTAAACCCTAAACCTTAAACCCTAAACCTTAAACCCTAAACCTTAAACCCTAAACCTTAAACCCTAAACCTTAAACCCTAAACCCTAAACCTTAAACCTTAAACCTTAAACCCTAAACCTTAAACCCTAAACCTTAAACCTTAAACTAAATTTTATACACCTTCCCCTTCGGCTTCGATGGGGCATTCTCCTCTTCGTCTTTCGGGGTGGAGATGCTGCCGGGCTTTACGTCAAGTCGGAAATCCTGTGTGGTGATGGTCTTGTAGGTCTGCGTCTCGTCATCGTAGTAGGTGAAGGTGGCGCCGGGGATGAAATATTCGCCCTCGGAGCGCGGAATCAGCGTGAACTGGAAGGTCTTGCTGCCGCTCACAAGGTTGCCCTTCGCGCCAATGCGTTGACTGACACGCGGATAGGTGACATCACAGTCGGTGGGGAATTCAATGTTCAAGTCTTTGGCCTCAATATGGTGGAGATTGCCGTTACCGGAAACCGTTACGGTGAGCGTGAACGACTGATTTACACGTACTTCCGTCTTGTTGATGGAGGCGGAAATGTCAAAATGACCGACTGTTTCCGTTTTGCCGTCGTTGCGGGCACCCGGAAGCGGTTTCACTTTGAGAGTCAGGTCGTTGGAGGTCAGCCGGAAATCCTTGGCGCGGGTGGTTGTCATGTCGCCCCAGAACGGGTTGTGAACCGTGGCGGGCACCCCGATGCGCACAATGAGGTCGAGTTTCGGGATGGTCACTTTGCCGGTTTTCAGCGGATAGGCCGCCGTCTGCAGGAGGGTATAGACGTGGTAACGCTCGCCCTTGATGGTCTCGGTCGATTCCTCGCTGTAGCTGTTGTCCAAGCGGTCAAGCCAAAGTGCGTCGGTGGCGGCATAGTTGGCGCGGGCGATGTCATACCCCCGAATGTCCTGCTTGATGTAGAGCTTATGTGTCACCACCACGGCCTCACCCTGCCATGCTTCGGCTTGGGCAATTTCCGCTTTGACGAACATATCTTCCTTCTTGATATCGTTCTTATACTCAACGCTTTCTGATTTCGATTTGGGCTGTTGCCGTCTGTCGTTGCCGAAAAAGTCACCAAAATCGGGAAAGTCGAAGTGGAAGAATCCCGACTGGTCGTCTTGCTGCTGGCTTGGTTGCTGTTTACCGGCCTTCACTACCCGAACCTCCACGGCATTGCTACGCAGCACGCGTCCATCCACGGATATGGACACGCCCGGAATCGTGAACGTACCCTCGCGCTTGCATGTAAGTATGTACGTGTAAGTGTATTGCGTGCTTTGTTCGGTATGCCCGTTGGCGATGGAAATGGAGGTACTGGATCCCATGCTCGGTCCACCCACAAACTCGAATTTTCCGAAGTCGGTATCCAAAATCGTACCCTTCTCAGAGGTCGTCACGGTATATTGAAACTGCTGGTTCACAACCACTTCCGCCGGTGCTTTGGCGGTACAGACGGATTCGTCTTGGGCATTCGCCATATAAAAACCGCCCAACAAAAACAGCGACACAATCAATAGGATATTACGTCTCATATTCAAATTTTTTTTTGCGGTCGCTATAACGCAAAAACCGTGCCTTTATTGTATATCATCCCCCCATAGGCGAATAATTATTCGCCCCCACATAGCCGTGTAACCGTGTAACCGTTTAACCCCTAAACTCCTTCACTAAATTGAAATACAAATCGGTCAGAATGAGGGAGGTGTTGCCGTTGCGGGCGATGTGGTAGAGGGCTTCGTTGCAGAGGGCTGTTATGGCGGAAACCTGCTTAAGATGGAGAATTCCGCGGTATTTGTCAAGGACGGATTGCTCCTGATGGGTTACCTTCAGCATCTGCGGATTGTTGGTATTCAGCATCAGAATGTTCCGCAACATACGCAGCATCAGCTGGAGGTACTGCTTCTGATATTCGCGACCTTTGCCAACCACTTCCGTGAGCACCGACTGCGCCTGGTCGTACTGTACCGTGGCCAACGGCTTGTTCTGCGCCAACGCGGTGATGCTGTCGAAAACCACCTCGAATTGCTGCAACAGCACCCGTTGGTCCTCGTTGTCCGTCACAATGTGGATAGCCTTGTTGTAGTTGCCGTCGGCTAAAATAGCGATGTCGGATGCCTCCTCGGGGGTGAGATCCGGGTAAGTTAGTTGCAACTTCTGGGCGATGTCCGCATCAGTCAGACGGGGAATCTTCACGAGCTGCGTGCGCGACAGGATGGTGTTCAGGATTTTGTCTGGCTCCTCCGAAATGAGGAGGAACACGGAGTTTGGCTCGGGTTCTTCGAGGGTCTTCAGCAATTTCGGGGCGGCGGTGTGATACAGACGGTCCATGCACCAAAGGACATAGATTTTGTAGCCGTCCTGATGCGAGCGCGTGTTGTTGTGCCGCAAAATGTCGGAACAGTCGCGGATGTTGATGCTGGCCTGCTTGTTCTCGCCCTCTAATACATTCAGCCACCCGTTAATATCGACATGGAAGTCATTTTTCAGCACAAAATCCCGAAATTCGTTGATGAACTGGCTCGAATCGGGGTCTTTTTTCACGGATTTAGTCGTACAGTTGGGGAAATAGAGGTGCAGGTCGGGATGTGACAATTTGGCAAACTGCTTGCATGACGGACATTCGCCACAGGAGTCGTGCTCGCCGGGATTTTCGCAGCAGAGATATTGTCCGTAGGCAATTGCAAGCGCAAGCGCATGACTGCCGGGTTGTGCCAGGAAAAACTGCGCGTGCGCCGCTCTCCCCTGACGGGCGAGGTCAATGAGTTTCTGTTTGAGTTCGGAATCGACTAAGACATCCTTAAATAACATGCTGTCAAGATTTTAGTGTTTGATTTTCTCCAACCAAGTATGGTCATTGGTGTTTTCGTAAACCTCCAATTTGTAGAACAGTTCATCCAGATTCTCCGCATGAATCAGCAAGTTGCGGTGGAACGGACGCAGAAAGCCCTCTTCCATAAACTTGTCTAATTGTTGAATCAGCAAGTCGTAGAATCCCATATAGTTATAGATGGCGATGGGTTTGAAATGAAGTCCCAACTGCGCGTCCGTGACCATTTCGAAAAGCTCGTCCATCGTGCCGTAGCCGCCGGGGAAAACCACAAACGCATCGGCTCTTTCTTCCAAAAGCTGCTTGCGCTCGCTCATTGTCTTTACCATGATCATCTCGGTGAGATTGGTGGCCAGTACCTCGCCCTGGGCGAAAAAATCCGGGGCAACCCCGATGACTTTCCCCCCGTGATTGAGCGAAGCCTCGGCCGCAGCTCCCATCAGCCCGATAGAACCACCTCCGTAATAGAGCGTCAGCTGCTTCAGGGCGCACAACTTGCCAAAACGCGCCGCTTCCTGTGCGTATGCGGGATTTTTGCCTGTGGAAGAACCGCAATATAATGCCAATGATTTATACTTCATAATACGTCCAAATTCGTTAAAGTGTGATAAAATATGGAGATGAGCAGGTAGCCGAAGATGATCAGCGGGAACGCGCCCAACTTGAAAACAAGGAAAAGGATGATGCCGACCAGCAGAATCAGAAAGCGGGCGATGTTCATGCCTGTGAGTTTGAAGTTCTTGAATTTCAGGGAGATCATGTTGATTGGGCTAACCAGCAGGATGGCGAAGAAGATGGCGAAAAGGAGCACCACCCAAAAGTTGTTGAGGATGGCGATATGCTCGGCTGCGGCGGGAATGAAGCCCAAAAACAGGGCATTGGCCGGCGTCGGCATCCCGATGAATTTCTCAGTTTGTTCCGTATCAAGATTGAACTTTGCCAGTCGCACCGCCGAGAGTGCCGGCACGAGGAACACCAAGTAGGTCATGTATGAGGCAAAGGTCGTCTGCGCGGCGGGTGCCATCTGCAGATAGCAGATGGTGAGCCACTTGTAGGCGATCATCGTCGGGGCGACCCCGAAAGAAACCACATCGGAGAGAGAATCGAGCTCCTTGCCGATGTCGGAGGCGACGTGCAGCAGACGGGCGCTGAGACCGTCACAGAAGTCGAAGATTGGCCGTCACGATCCAGATGCCCGCGAAGGTCAGGTTGCCGTTCAGCGAGGACATGATGGAGAAGCAGCCACATACCAGATTCAGGCAGGTTATCGTGTTTGGAATATGAGATTTCAGGTTGATTGTCATTGTAATAACGTTATTATTTCAGTACCCAATAGCTCGAACTAACCCCTTTGGCAAAACTTTCCGCCTCCTCTTCCGTGTCGAAGATGCCGATGCAAACACGGAGGTTGCTTACGCCGTCCTGTTTCACAATCACGGGCGAGTATTGGTCGAGTTTTTTCTGGCGGATATGGCGCTCCACGTCGGCCTCGCCGGGGAAGCTGCCCGCAATCGCGTAGAAGTGTCCGGACTCGAAGCGGACGTAGTTGTACTTGCCATCGGCGGTCTGTTTCATCACCTCGGGCGTGTATGTTTCGGGAGTGGGCTCTTCAACGGTTTCGGGCTCGTTTTCGACGGTCTCCGGCTCCACAAACGTTTCCGGTTCCGCGACTGTCTCATTCACTGCCTCATCCGTGGTAACCACCTGTTCCACAGGCTGTTTCTTCTCTTTCCACTGATGATAGTAGTCGGTGATTTTGTCCTTGAAGATGTATCCGAGCGCACCCAACACGGCGAGAATCAGCAACAGTATCCACAGCCATGCCAGACGGTGACGTTTCTTTTCGTCAACATCATCATCTTCTTCCTCATCCTCCTCGTCATCCTCATCTTCATCATCGTCGTCAGAATCTACAACAGGCTCAGGAACCACTTCAGGTTCCGGTTCCTTAATGGGTTCAGGTTCAACGACTGGTTCAGGAATAACCTCGGGTTCTTCTTCAACAATTGGTTCAGGTTCTTCAACTAGTTTAGAAACAACTTCTGGCTCAGGTTCCTTGATTGGTTCAGGTTCAACGACAGGTTCAGGCTCTTTTATGGGCTCAGATTCAACGACAGGTTCAGGAATAACCTCAGGTTTTTCTTCAACGATTGGTTCAGCAACAACTTCTGGTTCGGGTTCCTTAACAGGTTCCGGTTCTGCAACAGGCTCAGAAACAACTTCAGGTTCCGGTTCCTTAATGGGCTCTGGTTCAACAACAGGTTCCGGTTCCACGGGCGAATCATTATTCGCCCCTACCGGTTCGGCGACAGGTTCCTCGACCGTTTCTGTTTCAACAGCCTTCACCTCTTCTTCTTCATTAATTGTCTCCTCTTCCTCAATCACCGCAGCCGCAATCGGATGCACTAACTCGATCGGCTCCATCCCCTCGAAAAGGCTGTTCAGCTGCGGGATGATCTCGTTCTCGAACGAGAGATTCCCCTTCTTGTCGAGCATGAACGTGCCGAAGCCCTCGTAGGTGACGGACTTGTTGTGCTGCAGGGCGGACAGCAGTTCATCCACCCAGGCCGTGACCATCTCGTTGGCCTCGGTGAAAAGGCACTGCTTCTCGCGACTGACCAAATTGGCGAGGGCGAAGTTGTTCTCCTCGCTCTCTTTCGGCGAGAAAACCACCTCATTATAAGGAGGATAGACGGAGTCCTTTTTGATTTCCGCGTGCTTCATCCGCAGCCGGAATTCACCAAGCCGCTCGATGAAGACGTGGTCTTCCTTTTGGAGGGTTTTGAGGATGTAGGGTATCATTGGGTTTAAGTTTAACGTTTGCGATTTACGACCCCACACTGCGGCTTCGCCTTGTGTGGGGTTAATTGCGCTTCGCGCGTTTTGCCTCTTCGAGGCTGTTCAAGGAGTATAATCATAATTCAACATTCTGAATTAATGCAAGGTCTTCCGGGGTATCCACCCCAATCCCTTGGTAGTCGCATTCCAGTGCGCGGATGGTGTAGCCGTTTTCGAGCCAGCGGAGCTGTTCGAGTTTCTCGCTGTTTTCGAACTCGGAAGTCGGGAGCTGCACAATCTGTCGGAGGACACCGTAACGGTAGGCATAGATGCCGATATGGCGGTAGTAGTGCTTCGGGGCGACGGCGCTTTCACCACGCAGATACGGAATTGGCAGGCGGCTGAAATAGAGCACGTTGCCGTTTTTCGCTTTCACCACCTTCACCACATTGGGATTCTGCAACAGCGCATCATCGTGGAAAGGGTTCACCAGCGTGGCAATCTGCACGGAACGGTCTTCGAAGGCGCTGGCGAGCAGGTGAATCTCCTTCGGGGAAATCAAAGGCTCATCCCCCTGAATGTTGATAACCACATCGTTATCAGCCGGTTGCATCGCCAAGGCAGCTTCGCCACAGCGGTCGGTGCCGGAAGCATGGTCGGGGGAGGTCATTACCACCTTACCGCCAAATCCGCGCACACAATCCGCTATGCGCTCATCATCGGTGGCCACCGCAAGGTCGCGCACCTCCGACGACTGCACCCGCTCATACACCCATTGCACCATCGGTTTGCCGTTGATCAGCGCCAACGGTTTGCCGGGGAACCGCGATGAGGCGTACCGTGCGGGGATAATGCCAAAAACGTTGAAATCTCTCATTTGAACAGACCGTACAATTCGGTATCAATTTTCTCGATAATCACCCCGAAATCCTCGGGCCGTTCGGCGAATTTCAACTTGTTGACATCCACCACAAGAAGTTTTCCATCCTTGTAGTTCTCAATCCAGTCGTTATAGAGCTTGTTGAGATTCTCCAAATACGACAGGCTGATGTCGCCCTCGTAGGCGCGGCCGCGCTTGAGGATTTGCGAGATGAGCGTCTCGACGTCCGCCTTGAGGTAGATGAGCAGATCCGGCGGTTGCAGGAACTTCTTCATCAGCTCGAACAGCGAGGCGTAGTTCTCGAAATCGCGCGAGGCCATCAGCTCCATCCGGTGCAGGTTGGGCGCGAAGATGTAGGCATCCTCGTAGATCGTCCGGTCCTGAATCACGTCCTTCTTGCGCTGACGGATGTCCAGCACCTGACGGAAGCGGCTGTTCAAAAAGTAAATCTGGATATTGAACGACCAGCGTTGCATATCCTGGTAAAAGCTGGCGAGGTACGGGTTGTCCTCCACGCTTTCGTAGAGGGGCTCCCATCCGTAATGCTTGGCCAGCATCCCTGTTAATGTTGTTTTTCCGGATCCGATATTTCCGGCGACGGCAATATGCATTTCTTAATGGTTATTGGTTATGGGTTATTGTAGAGACGCACGGCCGTGCGTCTCTACGATTATTGTTTCTCCGTATGCGTGGCATGAACCACCAAATAGGTGCACAGTGCCACGAACATGACGATGGCGAGGATGTTGTACATCGGGGATCCGATATAGTCGGCCATGAAGGTGGGTTCGACGCCGGCGTATTTGAGGATGGCGCTGAGGACGCCCATGATGGCACCGCCTGCAAGCAGACCGGAGGCGAGGAGTGTGCCCTTCTCGGCGCGTTTCTTGTTGATGGCCTCATCCGTGCTGCGGGTCTTCACGAGCCATGCCAGGAATCCGCCGACGAGCAACGGAAGGTTGAGCTGCAACGGGATGAACATACCGAGGGCGAAGGCTAATGCGGGAACGCCGATTACATCGAGCAGGATGGCCAAAACGGCCCCCACAATGTAGAGAATCCACGGGGTAGAACCGCCGTACATCATCGGTTCGATGATGGCTGCCATGGCGTTAGCCTGCGGGGCCACGAGGGCGTTCTCACCCGTATATCCGTAAGTCTTTGAAAGCAACATAATTACTGCACCGACGGTCAGTGCGGAGACGAAGGTGCCCACGAATTTGAAGGCCTGCTGTTTGTACGGCGAAGTGCCGATCCAGTAACCGACTTTCAGGTCGGTGATGAAGCCGCCGGCCATGGAAAGTGCCGAACAGACAATGCCGCCCACCACCAATGCGGTGATGATGCCCGTAGCACCGCTCAAACCCACAGAAGCGAGGATGAAGGAGCTGAGAATCAGCGTCATCATCGTCATGCCGGAGACAGGGTTAGTACCCACCGTGGCAATAGCCGTGGCCGCAACCGTGGTGAACAAGAAGGCGAACAAGAAGACCACCAACAGAGCCACCAGCACCTGCTTGAGGTTCATCTGCATACCGCCGAAGAGGAAGAACAGCACCATCATCACGATGACAGCGAGGAAACCGAAAAGGATGATCTTCATGGAGAGGTCGCGCTGTGTACGCAACACCTCGTTGGAAGCGGTAGCATTTTTACCGGCCTTCACCGCCACGCCGATGGACTTTTTGATGACTCCTGCGGATTTAATCACTCCGAGAATACCAGCCATCGCGATACCACCGATACCGATGTAACGCACATAACCAGAGAAGATTAAGTCGGGATCGAGGGTGCTCATGGCCGTTTGCACACCGTCCAGCTCAACCATACCATAATGGCCCAACAGTGGGGTCAGCACCCACCAGGAAAGAGCTGAACCTGCGCAGATCACAGCGGCGTATTTGAGACCGATCAGGTAGCCGGTGCCTAACAGAATGGACTCCGCACTCATCTTAAAGACATACTTATGATTCATGGCCAACTGCTCGCCCCAGCCCGTCATGCGGGTGGAAATGGTGTCGGCCCAGAAGTGGAAGGTTGTCATCAGGAAATCGTAAAGACCGCCCACCAAACCGCTGATCAACAGCAGCTTGGCCTGGTTGCCGCCTTTCGCGCCCGACACGATGATCTCGGTGGTGGCAGTTGCTTCGGGGAACGGGTACTTTCCGTGCATGTCGGAGACGAAGTACTTGCGGAATGGAATCAGGAAAAGGATGCCTAAGAAGCCACCAAGCAGCGACGACATGAAAATCTGGAAGAAATTGACCTGGATTTCCGCGCCCGCCACGGGGTTGGTCTCCTTGATGATGTAGATGGCCGGCAGGGTGAAAATGGCACCTGCCACAATCACGCCGGAACTGGCGCCAATGGATTGGATAATCACGTTTTCCGACAGTGGGCTCTTCCGTTTCGCGATGGTGGAGATACCCACTGCGATGATGGCAATCGGGATGGCCGCCTCGAAGACCTGACCGAAGCGCAGACCGGAATAGGCCGTGGCGGCGGAAAAGATGACCGCCATCAGGATGCCCCAGAAGATGGTCCAGCCGTTCAGTTCGGGATAATTTCTGTCGCTCAGCAGAATGGGCTTATACTCTTCGCCCTCCTTGAGCTCCCGATACGCGTTTTCGGGAAGTTTGATTTCGTTTTCGGGTTCTTCAATCGTAGTTTTTTCTTCTTCCATATTGTTAATTTTCAATTATTTATCATCTTCGGCAAAACATTTCCCGACGGAATCACCCGCTTCCACTCCCCCACTCTGCCTTCCGTCAAAAACAATCTGCAAAAATAAAAAAAATACGTTGCCCCCGCAAGAAGGAATTTTTGCCAGGACAACGTAGCGATGAATAAAGCGATGAATAAAGCGATGAATAAAGCGATGAAGGAACGATGAATGAATTGGGATGCGACGGGACCCGGACGGGAAAATCCACAACCACACGACCAATCAGTTGTTTTCCGACATCTCGTGCCCTTGCGTGCATGGGGTTCCGTTTGGCGAGATGCCTCTTTCCGCAATATTCTGCCCTTGCGGGTATCCTGCTCTTTCGTAATATCCCGCCCTTGCGTGCACGAGATTCCGTTTGGCACGTTTGCCCTCGCGAGTTGCCTTCGAGCTTTTTCGTCAATGACTGCTCTGGCGAGTTGCTGTCTCGCTTTTGTGGCCAAACGGAATGGAGGGGGCGCTGTCGTTTGAGCAGGGGTGGCCGATGCGTGAGTTTTTCGAAACGGCAGGCGGCAACGATTAACCGGATAACGGTGGGCACAGAAATATCGGAAAAAACACCTCCATTCCGTTTGGCCACCCTGCATTACCGAAAAATCCTCGTCTTTACGAACTCCACGCATTAACGAAATGGTTTTGCAAGTACGGGCCAAACGGAACCCCATACACGCAAGGGCACACAATAACGGAAAGGATTACCCCGCAAGGGCCAGAAATGACGTGTTCCGCACGCGTAGAGACGCAAAATTTTGCATCTCTACAACACTCGCCAATCGTTATCCTGTGTAACAAAAACGGGCGCGACCACCGGCCGCGCCCATTCATTCTGAATTTTTTAATTTTTTATTACCTTCCGCACGGCCATCACCTTTCCGTCCGCCACTGCTTTGATGAAATAGATGCCGGAGGCGTAATGGGAGAGGTTGATTTGCGTGGTTTGTACGGAGGAACCGTGTGGGTCCGTCCGTAGGGACGAATAATTATTCGCCCCTACAACGTCGGTTGTCCGTAACAACCGTCCGAACGCATCGAACAATTGAAATTCCACCGTCCCCGCCTGTCCATTGTTCATTGTACATTCTACTTTGACAACGCCGGTGGTCGGGTTGGGATAGACTTTCATGGACGCGCCGAGGTTGTGGTCTTCGATGCCGACGGTGATGGTGTTTCCGTTCACAAAATTGCTTTCACCGAATGAACAGACGGACTTTACCCGCCAGAAATAGTTTCCATTCTGCAAGTTGTTGATCATCAATTGATGGTTGCTTGTATTTTCCGTATGTGTGTCACTGCCGCTTGTCCCGTATTCCACGACGTAATAGCTGGCGTTCTCACCACCATTCCAACTCAATGTGGCCGAATTGTCGTTGACGGAAGCGGACAAGTTGCTTGGCGCGTCACACGGCTCTGCATCAGAATATTGCCAGATTAAAATCGGGAAACCGTTGTTGATAGGGACGACATAGTCGGATTTCCAAACAGGAACGGTAAGTCCTTGGTTAAGGGTGGCTACAAAAGCGGAATCGCGCATTTGTGCTGTAGTCATCCCCTCGTAGTCTTTGAAGTTGTTCTCGCCGATGGCACTTGTCTGACCGGTGATGCAGTCATTAAAGTAGCAATGATACATCAGCACCTCGTTAGCCCCGCCGATGATGGCCCCGATGCCATCTCCTTGGCCTGTGACACTGGCAGCGACGTAGCTGTTGCGCACGGTGGCATAGTTACTGAAACCGACCAATCCGCCCACATAGTGGTTTCCGCTCACCGTGCAGGTGTTATAACATCCTGAAATGATGGAATTTGTTCCTTCGGTTTGATATCCTACCAAACCACCGCAATAGCTAAGGGCGAAAAGAGTTCCGCCATTCACGTAGCAATCGCGCATGTAAGTGTTTTCTGCGTAAGCCACCATGCCACCCGTGTAGTTTCGTCCACTGGCGGTGATATTCACCAATCCCACCTCATACAAATTGGCGTTCAGCGTATAACCGAAGAAACCTTGGTAGGGTTTGGCTGGTCGATATACAGGTTGGTGATAGTCATACCGTTGCCGTCGAATGTACCTTTGAAAGGATGGTTGGGATACTCACCGATAGAGGTCATATTGTTGGGTTGGTTGAGTGGCAGTATAATGTTGTTCATCAGCTTGATGTATTTTCCCACAAAGGTAGTGCCACTATTACACTGGTTGGACACCCACTGTAACATATCTGTATCATAGATGAGGATAGTGTCCGCATTCAGCCAAGAGACCTCGAAGGTTTGGGTGGTGCCGTAAGAAGTGTAGGGACATTCTGCCACGTTTACGAATGTCCTGTATTCGTAAGTAGTGTTCGGTGCAAGTCCATTCAATGTGTAAAAAAATGTATCATCATTGTTTGTAACGTTGACTGAGGTAAAGGTTGAATACCCCAATACTCTGTATTCGAAGCCTTTGGAAGTGATTGTGGCATGTTCCACTGTGATAGAACCATGTAGCGTGGCAGATGTTGCCGTTAAATCTGTTGCGAGTTCGGTGTAGGCACTGTCCATTATCATGGTTAAAACAGGATATCCGTCATTTACATACGGTGGCAGGTCTTGTTCCCACGCGCAGGAACCGTTGTTCAATATTGTGACAAAATCTGCTGTTTGCATGGCGGACGAGGACATGGGTGAACCACCGTAGTTGTTATTGCCTCCGCAACTTTCTAAATAATAACAATTTATAACTGATAACGAATATGTGTTGTCACTCCCTATTATTCCTCCTTTAGAAGATGATGACGAAGAAACATTACCTAAGTTATAACAATTGATGATAATAGCTTCTCCTGATCCACTAACGCACCCCGCAATTCCACCTCCTGAGTAATAATAACTATCAGAGTTATAAGAGGAAGAAACATTTCCTTTGTTGTAGCAGTTGTTGATACGGGTGATTGTTAAATTAGTATAGATATACCCAGCAATACCTCCAGAATGGCAAGAGGAAGAATGGGAAGAAATACAATTACCAACATTAAAGCAATTATCAATGAAAGTTGCTCCTCTGGCATATCCTACTATGCCGCCCAAAAAAGCGGCATTAATAACGTTGCAATGATTATTACAATCTTTCAATGTACTGGCATGAGCGTAACCAACAATTCCTCCAGCATATGCACTTATTGTAGCTACTGTATCTCCACTCACACTTAAATTCTTAATCTCAGCCCCATCCACATAACCGAAAAACCCTACTCGATTTGCATCACTGTTAATAAATAAACCTGAGACAGTGTGGTTGTTTCCATCGAAATGACCACCGAAAGAATAATAATTGTTTTCAGAAATCCAATATCCTATCGGTGTCCATTGAAAATTCTCACTTCCGTTGAGATTTACATCTGTCATCAGCTTGTAATATAGATCGTGATTGGAGACGTGACCTCCGGCGGCATCCAAACCGTTGTTCACACGGTAGGCGAGATAGGTAAGTTGCTGGACGTTTTCGATTAGGAAGGGATCTGATTCTGTGCCCGTACCATTTGTCCAGGGAGAGTACTCACCGTTCCACTCATAATATGTAAATGATATTGTGCAGGGTTGCATAATATTGCCAGCAGTATCTGCTATATTGTTAACAGTTAAGTTATAGATGGTACCATCAACCAATGAGGGAGATAGGTCCAGCGTGACCACACTACTTCCTGTTATGGTTGCGGAAGTCACGAAAATGTTGTGATCAAGGGAATAATTGTTGATGTTTTCAGCAGATATGTGGTCAACATCTTCACTGAATGTAACTTGGAGTGAATTTGCTGATGCCGTAGCCCCGATTAACAATGGAGGAATAGTGTCCACAAACATTCCCACCGTGACAACCACGTTGTCGAGAAAAAAGCGACCATGGCTAACTTGGGAACCTTGGAATTTAATAACTGTATGCGAAGTACCACCAGAGAACGGTAAAGAGAATGTGTTGAAAGTCGTAGTGCTAAGACCACTCACTGTATAAGGAACGCCGTCAACAACCACGATGAGACTGGTGGCATCGTTAGTCCAAGCTTTCGCATCGAAGGTCACGAAAAACTGCCCGTTATTGCCCGACAAGTCAAGTGCAGGTGTTTGGATATATCCTGCTTCGGCCGCTTTGCCGATTTTTACTTTGCCATTGCTCGGATAGACCCAGTCTCCACTCCAACCTGGCATCTGCGTGTATGAATCTAACGTGTTGGTTATAGGGCTGACGGTACTATCCGTAATGTTAGAGAAATTCTCATTCAAGACTACGGTCTGCGCGTTCAGCCCTGCAATGGCGAACACAATTGCGAACAAAAGTAAACTAACTCTTTTCATAATTATTATCTTTTATGTTTGTATTAATCTTTCTTCTAATCGGTTCAAAATCGTTTCCGCCTTCAGTCACAAACATAAAAAGAATCGTGAACTTCAACTTATCAGATGTGGAGGTTCTGCAATACCTGTTATCCAAAATACCACGATTAATCGCGAGCATCCTCGTCTTTCTATTATGGATAACAATGTCGAAATTTGCAGATTTCCACATCCAAAAGGAAAGCGAAAACGCTTTATGTCAATATGTTATAATTTCAGTTTTTCTTTTTGATGTTCTTTGGGGTTTGGTGAAAAATTGGGGTTGGTATATTATTGTTCGTCCAGTTCGGACAAATACTGTTCAATTTGGGCTTTTAAAACAGGTAAATCATCCTCGATCACTTGCAAAACCTCTTTTTTGTCCACCAGGTTGTACCCATGAACGATGAAGTTACGCATGCTGATGATGTCGCGCCAAGGTGTTTCACCATGTGCATCGCGAAAATCCTTAGTAAGCAAATTCGATGCTTCACCTATCACAACCAATTGATAGACGATTGCGAAATAACGCACCTTGTCATCGAGAATTTGTGAAAGCTCAAAATCTCCCACAAATTCGTATATGTTGTTCACACACTCGAGAATGTGCTCCAGTCTTCCTTTGTCTCTAACTTGCTCTCTCATAAATCAATATTTTGTCTTTGTCGGCCGTCTCTTTTACGAAGGGATATAAAGTTCCTTCGGTAATCAAGTCAACTTTTTTGTTAATCAGATCTTCCAAACCAAGCGCTATAGAGATGTGTTTCAATAAACTCACTCCTTTTCCTGATTTTTGGTCAAATGATACCAAGATGTCCACATCACTATCCTCCGTTTCCTCCCCACGCGCATACGATCCGAAGATCCAGGCCTTCAACACCGGCTGGGTCTTGAAATACTCGCGGATGGTCTCTATCATTTCTGTGCTCATAATCGTCTTCTTTTGCAAAGGCAAAAATACATTTTTTCTTTATACAACACGCGGTGATATAAAAATTCATCGTCATTCATCGTCCCTTCATCGTTTTAAACAACAAAGGGAGTCCTTTCGAACTCCCCAAAAGTCTTAAATCCTAAGTCTCAAGTCTTAGTACATTCCGCCCATTCCGGGGTTCATGCCGCCGGCCGGCATCGCGGGAGTCTCCTCCTTGATTTCGGCGAGCACGCACTCGGTGGTGAGCAGCATACCTGCGATGGAAGCGGCGTTCTCAAGAGCCACGCGGGAGACCTTCGTCGGGTCGATGACACCGGCCTCGACCAGGTGCTGGTACTCGTCGGTGCGGGCGTTGTAACCGTAGTCGCCTTTGCCCTTGGCCACGGCGTTCACGATCACGGAACCCTCCTTACCGGCGTTGGCGGCAATCTGACGCAACGGCTCTTCCAGAGCGCGGCGCACGATGTCGATACCGATCTGTTGGTCTTCGTTGTCGCCCTTCAGACCCTTCATAGCTGCGATGCTGCGGATGTAAGCCACACCGCCGCCAGGGATGATACCCTCTTCGATAGCAGCGCGGGTTGCATGCAAAGCGTCGTCGAAACGGTCTTTCTTCTCCTTCATCTCCACTTCGGAAGCGGCACCCACGTAGATGACTGCCACGCCGCCTGCCATTTTGGCAAGACGCTCTTGCAGTTTCTCGCGATCGTAGTCGGAAGTGGTCTTCTCGATTTGGGATTTGATCATGGCGATACGAGCCTCGATGGCTTTCTTGTCGCCCTTGCCGCTGACGATGGTGGTGTTCTCCTTGTCAACGGTGATTTTCTCAGCCGTGCCGAGCATTTCCAAGGTAGCATCTTCGAGCTTGTAGCCCTTCTCCTCAGAAATCACGGTACCGCCGGTCAGGATGGCGATGTCTTCCAACATCTCTTTTCTTCTGTCGCCGAAGCCCGGAGCCTTCACGGCCACGATCTTCAGACCGCCGCGCAGACGGTTCACGACGAGCGTTGCAAGAGCTTCGCTGTCAACATCTTCGGAGATAATCAGCATCGGACGGCCGGTTTGGACGACCTTCTCCAGAATCGGGAGGAACTCCTTCATGTTGCTGATTTTCTTGTCGTAGATGAGGATGTACGGCGTGTCATAGACGGCCTCCATCTTCTCGGTGTCGGTCACGAAGTAAGGAGAAATGTAACCGCGGTCGAACTGCATGCCCTCGACGACCTTCACGTACGTGTCGGTGCCCTTGGCCTCTTCGATGGTGATCACACCCTCTTTCTTGACTTTCTGCATGGCCTCGGCAATCACCTTGCCCACGGCAGAGTCGTTGTTGGCGGAGATGGTCGCAACCTGCTCGATTTTCTCGTGGCTGTCGTTGATCTCCACAGACTGGGCCTTGAGGTTTTCGACGACCTTGGCAACAGCCTTGTCGATACCGCGTTTGAGGTCCATCGGATTGGCGCCGGCGGTCACGTTCTTGAGGCCGGTGTTGAAGATGGCCTGTGCGAGCACGGTGGCGGTGGTGGTACCATCACCAGCTTGGTCGTTGGTCTTGGAGGCAACCTCCTTCACCATCTGCGCACCCATATTCTCGATGGGCTCCTGCAGCTCGATTTCCTTGGCGACCGTCACACCGTCCTTGGTGATTTGCGGCGCACCGAATTTCTTGTCGATGATGACGTTACGGCCTTTCGGTCCCAGTGTCACTTTTACAGCGTTAGCTAATGCGTCAACACCTTTTTTCAGACCCTCGCGGGCTTCCCAGTTATATTTAATGTCTTTTGCCATATTTTTGTTTGTTTTTGTTTGTTCGATTCTTTATTCCCCAAGGCTCATTGCGTTCGCCCTGAGCTTCTGTATTTTCCCAGGGCTCACTGCGTTCACCCTGGGTTAGCATACTTCAGGCCTACGGCCCTATGGAATGCTGCTAACTGCTAACTATTTGCAGATCGCGTAGATGTCGCTTTCTTTCATGATGAGGTAGGTTTCGCCGTCGAGCTGGATCTCGGTGCCGGAGTATTTGCCGTAGAGTACGGTGTCCTTCTCCTTGACGGTCATGGGTTCGTCCTTTTTGCCGGGTCCGACGGCAATGACGGTGCCCTGTTGGGGTTTCTCCTTGGCGGTGTCGGGGATGATGATGCCGCCGGCGGTTTTCTGTTCAGCTTCTGCAGGTTTCACAAGAACTCTGTCTGCTAAAGGTTTGATGTTTTTCATACTGTTTTTATTTTAAGTTTGAAATTTCGTCATTTTCGTTGACGGCACACAATGTTGCAAAATCCGTGCCAATTTTGAAAAAAGAAGGATGACGCGTGTCCGGGTGCCGTTTGTCCTCTCTGCCAACGGCAGGGAACCGTGACAAAATGGCAGAACTGCCGCTGGCGTTACCTCACCTTCTTGAGAAGCAACACGTCAACAGCTGCCAAAGAAATCGTTTTTCTATGCAGATTAAAAAGATTAATTAATAACACTTCCATAACAAAATAGGTATTGGGGTTGGGGTGGCAGCCGTCGGCGCTGAGCTTCGCGGGGAAAGCGTTGTGCTCGTCGGCCAGGGCAAGCGTTTTCGGCAGGGTGTGGCGGCCAAACGGAATGATGGCTCGCGGCGAGGATACGACATAACCTTGTTCACATACGAATATCAAACGAAAAGCCCAACTATGAAAGATCATGTGCAAACCTGCACCGCGGATAATTTATGAATAGATTAACCTGTTAATTCGATTCCAATAAATCACATTTCCAAGATGCTGTTTTTTTAATGTGGCTTGTCTTGAAAAGGCAATAATGGAGACGAAAAGACGGGGATGTGTTTCCGGCAACAGGCGGCCGAGCATTCTAATATGGCTTTGGTTTTGGCGTATGGGATTGTATATTTCGTATTTGTTGCCATAAATATTTTGTGTCCAATATTCACTATCAGAGCCACCGTATATCCAACCTTATTACGCACTTTCCGCACCCACATTCATTATCAAACAATACACTATTGAATCACCATTTTAGAATTGTAAGGGAAATAGCCATCGCGATGGCTAATGGGGATGGTTCTGTAACGTTTTGTCAGCCCAGCGGCTCGCACCGCTCCTTTCCCACCACGCGGTCGCGCATAAGGGTGGGGTCTTTGAAGTTGCGGGCGATGTTCTGCACGAGTTCGCGGTAGTTGTCTGTTCCGTCCTTCCTTTTATAATAATACGGTTTGATGGAGACACAATTGGGATGTTCGAAAAGTGTGGCGAGCAACGTCCGGTCGGAAAGACCGCAGGAGTGGCCCATGATGCAAACTTGGTACGGGGCGGATTCAATAAACGAGAGCATGTTACGATAGTTTGAGGCGAACGATTTAATATGCTGTAAGTATTCGTTATCGTTCTTTTTCATCAACACTTCGTATTCGTCATCCCGTTCGTCCCCATAGCCGAAAATCACGCTTTCGGGATTTGACAGATTCCCGTGGATATGATTAATCGAATATTTGTATGCTTTTGGCAGATACATATCCGCAGTGTTGGTGTAATTAAAGTCGAGGAGCATGATATTATCCGGTTCCATTTTGTCCCACTTATCCATGGAACCTATAGCAATATCTTCCCTGTGGAAAGGTTCCAAAATCTGTTTTTGAATGTTTTGATTGACAGTTGTCTCCTGCAAGGATTTCAGATAATCTACGAGTTTGTTTTTGAGGAATTCTAAATCCTCTTTAATGTGTTTTGGTACAAAACTTTTTTTCAAGAAGACGTAGAAAATGTCTTCAATATCAACCCACTTCTTTCTTCGTAGATGATCGCAAATCTTTTCAAAAAAATCGCTTTTGCTGTTAAAGGTGCATAGTTCTTGATGTGTTTTTGCTATAGATAGTACTTCCTTGTTGCTCCAAGGTTGTTTAGGATTTTCTTTAACATAGTAAGACCACGCAAGATACCATGCAGCAACACCAAAACTGTCACTCAACCTGAAAGAATAAAAACGATCTTCTTCCAATTTGTTTTTGCCATTACGCAACCGTTTCCCCCATTCTGTCCAATACCAATCAATAAAATCCGCATAGCTTGTTTTCAAGCCATGCGCCAAGTCGAAGCCGTTGCCAATGAGGATGAGTCGATTCATATCTACTTGTCGTTGAATTTCAACTGCTCCAACTGCTCCATAATCTCTTCCTCCAGTTTGTGGCTCTCTGCAAACATTTCATTCAGCTTCTGTTTGTGTTCTGCCATGCGACTGTTGAACTCTTCTTCGGAAATATCAACGTATTCAATCTTGATATCAAAGTACTGACCAGCTGAAAGCGAATATTTTTTGTCCTTTATTTCTTTGAAAGTGACCACTTTCGAGAAATCGTCCACCTCTTTCTGTTGCTTGAACGTATCGATGATTTGTTCTATTTCGAAGTCGCGCAGAACGGTTTTCTGGTTGTTGTCTATCTTGACTTTTTCACCAAGTTTGGAGGCATCTATCAAGATGACTTTGCCATCGGTGTTGCTCTTGTCTATGAAAATAACGCTGACATTGGTGCCGGTGTTGGCAAAGATATTGGATGGCATCGAGACAACACCTCGCAACCATCCTTCGTCAATGATGCGTTGTTTGATTTTCAGCGGAATACCGCTGCTGGAGGTCAGGAATCCGGTCGGCACCACGACCGCCGCCTTGCCGGTCGGTTTCAGGATGTAGAGGATGTGCTGGAGGAAGCACTGATAGATGGCCATACTGTCCTTTTTCTTGTTGGGGATATTTGGGACTCCCGCGAAGAAACGGTCTGTATTTTGAAAGGCTTTGTGCGTCACACTTTCGCTGAAATCCACATTGAAGGGAGGATTGCTGACCACATAGTCGAACTGTTCCTTCATCTCGCCGTTTTTGCCGGCGTGTCCCCAGCTGATGAGCGAATCGCCTTGCACGACATTGGGCAACGAATGCACCAGGTTGTTCAAAATCAGATTCAACCGCAACATTGTGGTGCTCTTCTGGCTCTGGTCCTGGCTGTAAATGGTGCAGCGGTCTTCATCCGCGGAGCTTCCGGCACAAAATCCTGCAGGTCTTCGCGTTCGTCATCCGTCAATTCTTTGTAAGCGTCTTCCCAATGTTCGGCATTGCGCAGCTTGTCGCGGTAATCCGTATCGGCACGTTTCACTTCGTAGCCGAACTTGTCGTTCAAATATTTGTACAGGAACACCTGCACAATGATTTTGTACTCGCTGCTATTGCCCGACAATCCGTATGCGGAGCAGGTGGCACGAAGGGGCGTCAATCAACGCCTCTGTTTTTTCTATATGCTGTTTTGTATCCATCATATCTTATTCTTTTGAGCTATTATTTCAATGAATTTTCCGAGATTCGTCGTTTTTGAATTTGTACATGCCGGTTTCGTGGGAAATGCGACCCAGTACTATCCATTTGTTTAGATGGTTCATTTCTGCCCACTGGCTATATTTTTTTTCAATCAGCCAAGGTTTGTTGAGTTGTACTTGAGGAATGGTGGTGGATCTCCACAGTTTTTCAGGAATAAGATGATTGCAAGCAAACATATTGGCTTCTTGCTCTTCTTTGGTGTCCTCCATCAGATTGATAAATCTTTTTTCGGTTTCCGATACGTGAAGCTTCAAATGACCAATTTCATGCATCACCGCAAAAGCGAAGTTGTCGATTCTGTCGTATCGCTTGGTTACCACAATGGAAGGAGTTCCATCCTCATCTAAAAACGAATAGCCATGCTTGCTTTATCGACTTTCTCCACAATACAAAACCGAATTCCATTGTCTGACAATATTTTCCGGGTGCTTTCTATGACATCTTCATTTTTATTAAAAACATCTGCCAATTGTTGTATATAATCATCCTTTTCAGGGTTGTACGCCTGAGTGGTTTGCTGTTGACGTGCAGCATACTGGGCAAGAACCTCCCATGTGTATATAGCCCGATGATCTGTACCGGATTTTTCAGATTTGCGGAATTTCCCCAAGTTGTATTTCAGTTCGGCTGGTTTTGGCTGGTGCAATTGATTGACAATGAAACTCAATTTTTCGAAACATGAAGAAAACACAACGCCAATCCGTTTGAATATCAAATTGACGTCAAGCATTTCGTTATACTCATTGAGCAAGAGCTGAACTTTTTGTTCCTCAATGCTGCGCTTTTTTATAACCTCACAATCATACTCGTATTCGGCTTGCAACTTCATCCAGAATTTCGCATTGATGCCCAGCTCGCGTTCTAAATCCTCAGCAACTTTCGGGGAAATGGCGCGCTTGCCCTTGATGAGCTCGCTCAAATGGGTGGCTTGCATACCAATGGCTTTGGCAAAATCCTTTTGCTTGATGTTGCGCGCCTCAAGTTCGGCTTTAATGGTCGCTCCGGGAGCGACTGCCAAAAAGGGTACTATTTTATTTTTTTCTTCCATAATGGGATTCGTTTATTTCTAACAGTAATATTCTAATGCCTTCGTCAAATTCTTCGAATATCAATCGCTCTACACGTCCGTTTTGAATTCTCACGGAACTTTGTCCCGATCGGTCGAATTTGAGTTTCTCATAGTGTAAAGAGCTAAATTGTTTCAATTCTTTTGTGCCTTCCACCGATAGCAAACGATTGTAAACCGACACTAATGATGCGCAGAAGACTTTATCCTTAGATAGTTTCTTATATTTGTTGTTTTTTCCATACTCTATTAATTCTTGTAAGTCAGTATCCGCAAAATCAACGATCATAATGTGATATTTTTTGAGGGTGCAAAAATACAAAAAATTCCCATATTATGGTAACTATTTTTGTTTTTTTCTTCAGTCAACTTTCACCCCGCCAAGACACACTTCCCCTGTTGGCAGTGGTTGGCGTTTCAGTCTGGAGGCCGCTGTGACCTACAGATTTTCATTTTCTTGAACGGGGCCTCCTTGTAGCCGAGCTTCCGGTAGATTTCGCGGGCCTGCTTCGACGGCTCCGTAGTCTTTCGGGTGGGTGCGCGACACGCACAGGTAGTCGAAGCCGTTATCCCTGAGCAGCAGCCTGCAGGCGCTGCGCTCCTCCCTGCTGTCGAAGCGGTCAATCTGCCCGTCGGTGATCATCTGCCGCCAGTACCGTTCCGCGTAGCCGCGCTCGGTCGGGTCGAGTCCCTCCAGTGGGCCGCCGAAAGCGTCTTTCTGGTGGCGGTGTGCGAAGCGCGAGGTCAGCGCGGCGGCGATGCGGTGCATCTGGCGCGGGGTCAGCGCGGGTTCGAAGCCGATGTTCAGCACGATGAGCGAGTGGACGGTGCCGCGCACGTCGCGGTACGACTCCTTGAGCCTGTAGTAGGGAGCCTCTTCGCCCGTCGCGGGGTCATGTCGCCATTGTACGTTCGCATGCATGGCGGCAAAAATACAATATGTTTTTTAAACGAAAGTGTCCTACAAAACGCAGACCACGTGT
>CAJOKR010000048.1 GCA_905235135.1 uncultured Bacteroidales bacterium | reverse complement strand
CGATGTGAACACTCCTTGTGAAGGGGTGGTTTCAATCACAGATTTCAACTATGACGGATGGCCGGAGGTTTACATTGGCAATGCGGTGTATGATGCGGCAACGCTCAAACGGTTGTGTGCGGGTCCTTCCAATGGCAACAAAGGGCAGTGCTGGCGGGGCTCTAATACGGAGAAAGCGAACAATGCCATGTCTTTTGCGGCAGACGTGTTGGGAGATTCCCTGCCCGAACTCATTTGTGGTAATACAATCTATAATGTCAACATCACCAGCCGTACGGATGTTTCCTTGAATAGTGTTACGGAGTTGAAAACTATTTCCATTCCGAGCCGGATTCCTCAAGATGGCAATGTGGCTGTGGCAGATTTCAATTTGGATGGGCAGATGGATGTTCTGGTAGTGATTGATGGCACCTCTAATACCTTCACGGATACTGCCTACATTTATGCCTACAATCCTGTTACAGAGGAGATTTTGTTTGTTCAAAGCCACTATGCCATGACCATCGGATACCCTTTGGTGGGCGATATTGATGGGGATGACTATTTGGAGTTTGTCTATATCGACTATAAAAAGCCCGTGAGCATATCCCGCATTACGGCGATAAAATTCATTCCGCAGGTTGGATTACAAACTAAGTGGCAGGCCACGCACACGGATGAGTCTGGACAGACCTCCATGACCTTGTTCGATTTCAACCAGGATGGGATCATGGAGATTGTCTATCGTGACCAAAACAGTCTCCGTATTATTAACGGCAGCGGCAAGAGCCATAAAACGGGCAATGACACGATTCCGTTTTACAATCTATATACCAAAACCATGTCGGCAGGCACTTGGAAAGAGTATCCGGTAGTGGCAGATGTGAATGGAGATGGGGCGGCGGAGATTGTGACGTGTGGAAAGGTTAACTCCGGTCTCGGCTGGGTGGGCGGTGAGCTTTGGGTTATCGGGGGAGTACACCTTTGGGCACCCGCGCGACCCGTTTGGAACCAGTACCTTTACAATGTCACCAACATCAACAAAGATCTGACAGCTCCGACACCGCTTTTCGACAATGCCACGGCCTTTACGGACCCGCAGGGTATAGTTCGGAGGCCCTTTAACAACTTTCTCCAGCAGGCTACCACCCTTGATCAGTACGGGCGGCCATTTGTGCCACTGGCAGATCTCTCTATTGTGGAAGACCCGCATATCGAGTTCGAAAATAACGTGCTTACCGTGGAGATGAACGTCTGCAATACGGGCGAGCTGCCGTTTGTTCCGCCGATGTATGTATCTGTGTTCACTGCCTCTGGCGAGTGGGTGCAAACAGAGGAAGTGATTGAAAGTCTTCAGCCTGGCGAATGTGTGACTATAGCTTTGACTATTCCCCAGTCCAGCTTGGACCAGTTTGAAAGTCCGTATCCGTTACGAATTATCCTAAACAACAACGGAGATGGTACTGCCCAGTATGGTGGTTTGCAAGCTGAGTGCGACACTGCCAACAATGACTGTCACGTTGACGGTCGGCCGTGCCAAATCACCCTTCCCAACGTCATCACCCCGAACGGCGATGGTTTCAACGATGTGTTTCTGCCGCAGTTGGAGGGCGATTTCCACTGCATGACAATGGAGATTTACGACCGTTGGGGCAAGCAGGTTTACCGGCAGGAGAGCAGCGAGTCGCTCAGCTGGGATGCCGAGGGTGTCTCCGACGGGGTCTATTATTGTGCGATAGACTATTGGTGTGCCGTCAGCTCCAACAAGCGTCAGCGGATAAATACGAGTGTGACGGTGGTGCGGTGAATGGGGAAAAGTTGTATCTTTGCCGCCGATAAATATATTGTAACCCTCTGTTGGTATATATTAAACCCAATATTATGTATGAGTTTCTGATTGTCGGTTCAGGCCTTTTCGGTGCAGTGTTCGCACATCAGGCAAAACAGCAAAACAAACGATGTCTTGTGATTGAAAAACGCTCGCATTTGGGAGGAAATGTCTATTGCGAAAAGGTGGAAGGTATAAACGTTCACAAGTACGGTGCCCATATTTTCCACACCAACAACAAAGAGGTCTGGGACTTTGTAAACAACCTTGTTCCATTCAACCGTTACACCAACAGCCCAATTGCCAACTATCATGGCAAACTCTATAATCTTCCCTTCAACATGAACACTTTTTACCAAATGTGGGGCGTGACCACACCTGAAGCTGCTAAAGCCAAGATTGAAGAGCAAAAGGCAGAAGCGGTGGCTAAGATGAAGGCAGAGAGCGTTACAGAACCTCGTAACCTTGAGGAACAAGGCCTTTGTTTGGTGGGAAAAGACATCTTCGAAAAACTTATTAAAGAATATACCGAGAAACAGTGGGGGCGCACATGTAATGAGCTGCCCGCCTTCATCATAAAACGGTTGCCAGTACGTCTCGTATTTGACAACAACTACTTCAACGACGCTTATCAGGGCATTCCGATTGGAGGCTATAACAAACTGATCGATGCATTGCTGAGGAATATTGACTGCAAAACGAATACGGACTTCTTTAATTCGGAGTATAGAGATTGGCGAAAGTATGCTAAGCAATTGGTATATACGGGACCTCTTGACGAGTACTTTGACTTTAGGTATGGAAAGCTTGACTGGCGCACTGTGAGTTTCAAAACTCGCATTGAAGATACTCCGAACTATCAGGGCAATGCGGTGGTGAATTACACTTCCCATGAGGTGCCCTATACGAGAATCATTGAACACAAGCATTTTGAAATGTTCGGTTCAGCGGTTTATGATTGTCAGAAAACAGTGATTTCAGAAGAGTATTCGACAGAATACACAGAAGGGAAGGAGCCGTATTATCCTGTCAATGATGAGAAAAACAACCGATTGGCTCAAAAGTATAGGGAACTTGCCGATAAAGAAGTCAATGTCATCTTTGGAGGAAGATTAGCCGAATACAAATATTATGACATGGCTCCTGTCGTGGAAAAAGTGATCTCTATGTTTTAACGCATAAAAAGAATGGAAAAATATGAAAAAGATTGTTGTTGACTACCAGTATAAGGATGCTTTTCATGCGGGATCGAAAGCTCGTGAAGATGTGAATCGTATTGCAGAGAACAACGGTTTTACATCGTATATGTTAAATACATATACGGTTAAGGAGATGTCAGAATCACATCGTTCTCCAATTTACTTATTATATTACAGAATCAGAAAGCTTTTCGTCCTTAGTAGAGCAATATTACAGATTAAAAGAAGATCAATAGTCCTTTTACAATACCCTCTTGAACCGTTTAGAGGGCGGCCTACGCTGTTTTTTTGTCGCTGGTTGAGGAAAAAAAAGAGCCATCTTGTCGTTTTAGTGCATGATATCACACGTTTTCGTTATGAAGAAGTGTTTGATAAAACCGAAACGGCGATTTTTAATACCGCATCGGAATTGATAGTGCACACTGCCCAAATGCAGGAATTGTTTAAGAAAAATGGAGTTGTTTCTCCTTGCAGGCGACTCTGGCTGTTTGACTACCTGACAGAGGAGGTGCCAGATAATGAAAACCATCAAAACAACTCCACCAATATTGCCTTTGCTGGTAATTTGGACAAGAGTGTGTTCTTAAAAAAGCTAACGGAAGTGCATTTCTATGGGGTTCAGCTGCATCTGTATGGTAACAAGCCTCAAAGCAATACAAAATATCCTGAATGGATAAAGTATGGGAGTCGTTTCAGTCCCGATAATGTGACCGCTCTCACAGAAGGATGGGGATTAACATGGGATGGTGATAGCATAGAAGCTCTTCAAGGTCCTCTTGGAAATTACATGAAGTATAATTCACCTCACAAAACCTCTTTGTATATCGCCGCTGGGATTCCAGTTGTTCTCAGCAAAGAGGCCGCTTTGGCGGAATTTGTGGAAGAGAACAACCTTGGAATTACCATTCATTCATTGTTGGAGTTGGAGAATCGAATTGTAGGAATGGATAAAGAGGAACTTCAGTTGATAAGAAAGCATGTCGCCGAAATGTCTGCAATTTTGAGGAAAGGGGGAAAGCTCGGAGTGATATTAAAGGATATTGTCAAGGACGTGGAAGGCTGACACGTCAACGATGCTTTTTGCTCTTTGTCGGGATGCCGACTAGGTCTATTCGTATCTCTGCCGCTGGAATAGTTAACGATAAATGGCTGTAAATCAATATTTAGAACGATAAACGTGTGTGCCAAGTTAGTGTTTTGTGCCTATCTATAGGGTGGAGTGGTCCATTTTTGATATTGAGATGACCACCCATGAGGAATACATTTTTTTTTGAGAGCCATATGGACGATGATAATTTGGTGACACATTACAAGTTGAGTTAACCAGTCGAGAAAAAATCGAGACCTTGCGCACAATGTGATTATTTTTTCTAATTTTGCACCGTTAAATTCTAGTTCTGTGACTTAGAATTGCGTTTGTAAAACGAATACAAGCAAATTGTTCTAAAATTATTGATATGAAAAAAAAGATACTGTTCATAATGTTCAATTTGGCAGGTGGTGGCGCGGAAAAAGTGTTGGTGGACATTCTCCAACATTTTGATTACAAACAATATGACGTGGAGTTGGCATTAGTGAAACATGCGGGGATTTATCTGTCAGATATTCCAAAAAATGTTAGAATCACGACACTTTTCAACAGATTTTTCTTTATGCTTGGGTTTGGGCTATCGAAATATTTTAATATTCATTTTGTAAACAGACTTATTGTTCAGCATAGAATTAAGGATAAATACGATGCGATAATTTCTTTTATGGAAGGTTATTCGCTCTTATTCCACTCATACTTGACAAACCAAGCAGAAGTGAATATCAGTTGGGTTCATATAGATCTGTTCACACATCATCATACTAAATACCTTTCCATTTATGGCGATAAAATGGAGAAGGCCTGTTATTCCAAAATGGACAAGCTCGTCTTTGTTTCAAATGACAGTTCCAGCCAATTTGACAAGCTGTTTGATATTAATGTGCCCAAAACAGTAATTTATAATCCAATTCCAAAAGAGAGCATCATACAATCAGCCAACAATACACATGTTGAAAAGGACAAATTTGTTATTGGAAATGTTGCGCGATTTGTAGAACAGAAAAGATTGGATAGATTGTTGAGGGTCGCAAAACGACTTAAAGATGACAATTATGATATTGAGTTTTGGTTAATTGGCGAAGGTCCCTTAAAAGACGATTTAATGCAATTGCAGAAACAACTTGGATTAGAGAATTATGTGTTTTTTAAAGGATTTAAAAAACCCGCATACCCTTATATAAAGCAGTTCGACCTGTTTTTGTTGACTTCGCTGACCGAAGGTTATCCTTTAGTAGTCTGTGAGGCAATTTGTTTAGGGATTCCTATTTGTGCCACACGAGTCACAGGTACTGTTGAAATACTTGATAATGGAAAATTCGGAGTACTAACCGAACAAGATGATGATTCTATTTACAATGCTGTTAAAGCATTGTTGGACAATAGAGAGCAGCTGAATTATTACCATGAAAAATCTCTTGAACGATCGGCAATGTTCAATATTGATAAAACAATGGAAGAAATATATGCTCTTTTTTAATATTTCAGTGCTCTTGCACAGCCTCCTTATATGTTGGTAAACCTTCAACAGTCCATCACAGCGTCGAACACACGCTCGCAGTTGTGTGTGTCACGTATGGGGAAGAAACGGTCCACTGTTGCCTCGTAATAGGACTCCAAACGCATGCCGTTCTCTAAATAGGTCTCCAATAATGACAGAAGGTCATCGACCTTGTTGGCAACAGGACCGAAAGCACTTTCGTCAACATAACCCGACCCTATATGCTTGCTGAAAAAAATATCCTTGTCGAATTGATAGAACAACACCGGTTTTTTCATATAGGTGAAGTCAAAAAACACACTGGAATAGTCTGTAATCAACAAGGCCGACTCTTTAAGCAGTTGTTGCACGTCGTAGTGCAATACGTCGGCAATGGTAATGCGTGCTGAAGTGATTCCCTGCTTGAACTGTTCGACCACAGGCTGGAAACGGTGATGGGGATAGAAAATTAGGTCAATGTTGTAACGTTCGAGGAGTGAAGCCAGTCGGGGGTCATTCAAAAGAGCATGGTAGGATTTATAGTACTGACTGTCGGCAATCTTATCTAGATGTATGTACCCGCGCCACGTGGGCATTACCAGTAGCTGGCGCTTCAGCTGAAAGTCCAACAGTTTGTCGTATCGGCAAAAGCCCGTATAGAGTGCCATACGGGGAGGGTAATGGAACTGTTCTACAAAGTAATCGGCCTCGGGTGCGGCACCGCAAATAATCAAATCGAAAAAGGTATTATCGAACCCGAAACGGCTTTGGTGGTTTTTTGTGATGCCATGCTGGAGGAAAACCACCTTCTTATGCTTAAAGATATGCAGTATTCGGTTCAGCCATTTGGCCACCTCGAAAGGCAACGGGGTGTGTCCTGACCTGAGATGGGTACCCACCAGCCAATGGGCTTGACAGAAAAGTTTGCAGTGCCGGAACGACAGATAGCGTACCAGATTCTTTTCATATTCCGCAAGCCGTGGACGGTCGGGGGAATTGTCGGAAATGACGTAATAAGTCTCTATTTCCGGATGGTGATGTAGGACATGAAGGAAGAAATGGTAGCCGTTGTCGCGGGCATCGTTGCCCATCTCTGATACGAGCATCAGATTGCGATGGCGCTGCTTCCTGCGGGTCGGAAACGTCACAAAGAAAGCAGCGATCAACTTTGCTACGGCAATAACATATTGTCCAACAGAGGTCATGATTGTACTGTCTCAGTTTTTCTGAAAGGAGCGTAACAGAGTATGATGGCACCTGCCATTAGCAGTATTGTGATAATAGATACGATAAGACCGATATTGTCCAGCCGATGGAAGAGGGGTGCTTCATTCTTGAACTCGATGACGTGGTCACCGGCGGGCACGAACATGGCGCGAAGCACGTAGTTGGCCCGGAAATAGTCGGCGGGCTTTCCATCAATGTAGGCGAACCAGTCGGGAGCGTAATGAATCTCGCTGAAGACCGCCAGTTGGTCGCTGTTGCTGTGCGAGACATATTTGCGGTAATCGGCACTCTCCTCTTTCTGAGGCTCTAAAGCTATTGTTGCCGTGGTGTCAGCCCCGAATGCGGACCTCCGAACGTTGAACTTGCTTGTGTCGATGACGGCGGTGACAGCAGGGTCAATGTCGTTGAGGGCCAAAATCTCTTCGTTGGGGTTGCCCACAGGCTTAATCTCTTGCACGAACCAGCAGTTGCCCAATGCATCGGGCAGGCGCTGCACCTGACCGTTTTGCATCACCACATATCGGGTGTTGAGCATGGAGAGCACCTCGGGTTTGATATGGCGGCTGAGATAGAAATCGATGAGGTTCTGATAACGGCTCAGCTTGGCAGCACTGTAACCACCAACCTGGTTGTGGTAAGCAGAAGGTTTGCTGTCGTTGAAAGTGTTCACAGCCAAGTTGAACACGCGGTAGTCGTAATCACCATAACGGGCGGCCAGCTCGTCGATATCTTTGTCCCACTGGTCGGGACGAAGTTCTAGTTTGCGTGACTTCACGAAGTTGTCTTCGTTGAGGTAACGACGATCGACAGCCCACAAGTCAACAAGTATCAGCACGCCTATGATGGCCAAAATGATGCCGCTCTTTTTCATCTTTTCGTTATTGTAGAGCCATATTACGACCGCTGTGAGGATGAGGAGGAACAGGCTGCGCCACGAATCGCTACGCAGCAAGGCCATCCGGTCGCTTACCAGCACACTCTTGATCATATCCCACTGGTTGCCGTATTGGGCTGCCATTTGGGTGTCGCTCAAACCACTATAACTGAATGAGCCACTAAGGAGGAGAACAACAAGGATGAGAGCACTCAGGACACCAGTTCCAATGTAGATGCCGAGATTGACACGACGGCGGTCTCGTTCCTTGTCGAGTATTGCTTTCAGACCAAGCACAGCCATGATGGCTACGCACACGCTGGGCAGTACCAGTGCCATGCTCGGAGTACGGAATTTATTGTAGAACGGGATGTGGTAAAAGGCCCATTCGTTGAAAGGCATGAAATTTTTTCCCCAAGCCAAGATGATGCCGATTATCGTGGCTGCCAGCACCCACCAGCGTTCGGGGCCGCGGGTGACAATCATTCCTATTAAGAAAAGGAGCATTATGACAGCCCCAAAATATACGGGTCCGCTGGTAAAAGGTTGGTCGCCCCAATAGAGTGGTGCGTACTCGCTACGGAACGCCTTGTAGAAGGCGCTCTCTTTACCCACGCGTTCGCCGCTACCGCCGCCCATGGCACCTGGTACTAACAGGGTGTAGGTCTCGCCAACGCCATAACTCCATGCGTAAGCATAGTCGATGTCAAGACCCGTAGCGGTATTTTGCGAAGCAGTAGTACTCTGTTCGTGATATAGGTCATCGGGTGTCACTGTGATTTCGTTGCCGCCACGCATCGTGTATTTGGCATATTCTTGGTTGACCAACAGATGGCGCACATTGCAACCAAGGGCAAGCCCCACGCCTAACAGCAGGATAGCTGCACTGGCCACAAAGGGGAGGAAACGCTTGTCAATAATGGCATAGACCAGATATACAAGTCCTATCATAAAACAGCCGATGGCCGTATAAAAGGTAATCTGAATATGGTTGAATGAAATTTGCAAGATAAGGGCGATTGTGAAAACAAGACTTCCCCATAGTATCTGTCGGTTGCGTTTCTTTTTGTCGATATCTGTGGCAAGAGCAGCTTTCAACGTCATTGTCATTCCGGCTAAGATGGGTGCCATCATGGCAATGCACCATGCTTTAGTGGCGTGTCCAGCCTCAATAATAATAATATTATAACTCCCTAATCCGAAGCCGACTGCTCCTAACATCGCCAACCAAGGAGAAAACCCCATTAGTATCATGGCAATATAAAAGCCCAAGAGGTAAAGAAAAATAATGGCTACTGTACTGGTCAAGCCAGTGCCTTGCATCAAAATAATTGTGTTAATGTGCTGAAACAGTGACTTCTGACCATCACCCCATATCTGATACGATGGCATGCCGCTGAACATGGCTTCTTCCCATTTTGGAATATGCCCTGTCCTCTCAGCTTCCATACGCAGCTTATAGTTAGCGGCCTGAGCTTTTTGTTGGTCGCCTTGCATCAGTGTCTTACCTTCATATACAGGCATAAGATAGACAGAAGCCAATACAAACATGGCCACAACCATGCCTATATGAATCCAAATGTTTTTATTTTTCATATTCTAATCATTTTATTCTCTGAAAAAACATAAATAGTGAATAGGGTCTTTACAGCAGCATCCAATCAGTTTTTCATTCTAATTTTTCAGGCTGCAAAAGTACGAAAAATTTTATGACGTAAGACGTGGAGCGTGAGACGTTGGGATATTAGGAAATTTTGTATTTTTGCACCCGAAAAGGTATAAATTCATTGATTACAGCGTTTTTATACCCGATAACGTATAATATTCTATTTTTCAATGGGTTTATACCCGAAAGCGTATAATTATGACTGAGACAAAACTGGCGAGATTTGTGAAAGAACAGCGCAAAATGTATCATCTGACCCAGGTGGATTTGTCAGAAAAATCTGGAGTCGGGTTGCGATTCGTGCGCGATTTGGAACAAGGGAAATCCACTTTGAGGATGGACAAGGTGAACGTAGTACTGGATATGTTCGGAGCTGAGTTGGGACCTGTGAAAAAGGAAAGGGGTGAGTTATGAAGCAAGCGGAAGTCTATTTTCAGGACAAGTTGGCGGGTGTGCTGACGGAGGACGAAAATGGCTATACGTTCGCCTATTCCGAATCGTATGTCACGGAAAATGGAACACCTGTAAGCTTGACGATGCCAGTGCAGATAAAGCCCTATGTAAGCAATGTCTTGTTCCCCTTTTTTGACGGATTGATTCCTGAAGGCTGGCTGTTGGATATCGCCCAAGCCAACTGGAAAATCAACCCCCGAGACCGGATGTCGCTGTTGCTGGCCTGCTGTAGGGACTGCATCGGCGCAGTGAGTATTGTGGATATTACCTTGAAAATCAGTAGTTTATGGCAAAGTGTTTGTGTTGTTATCAGGAATTGGAAGCGGGAATGGCGGATTACCATCCAGAGTGCGCAAAACGCTTCTTCGGCACGACCACCGTTCCGGGATTCCCGTATCGTCATACGGATATCAAAGAGCTGGCAAAAGAGGTGGTGCGCAGTCAGACGGCCGTGACGGGTGTACAGGCGAAACTGTCTATGGACATCGAAAGGTTGCAGCACGAGTTTCGGTTCACCATTGTGGGACTATGGGGGCGATTCATTCTCAAGCCTCAGACGGAGTTGTTTCCTTCTTTACCCGAGCTGGAGGATTTGACGATGCATCTGGCCGAAGTGGTTAAAATCCAAGTTGTTCCGCACACCCTTGTGCGATTTGCAGACGGTCAGTTGTGCTATTTGACACGCAGGGTGGACAGAACGGTGAAAGGGGCAAAACTCCCTATGGAGGACATGTGCCAGCTCTCAGAAAAGCTGACAGATAACAAATACAGAGGATCGTACGAGCAGATTGGCAAGCTGATTCTGCACTATTCCTCTGCCCCAAAACTCGACCTCGAACGTTTTTGGGAAATCGTTCTGTTCTCCTGGATTACGGGTAACAGTGATATGCATTTGAAAAATTTCTCGATCTACAGCAAGATTCCAGGAAATTATCAACTTGCGCCCGGGTATGACTTGTTGAACACGCTTTTGGTAATGCCTTCCGATACTGAAGAGTTGGCGCTGACACTCAATGCCCGAAAGAAGAAAATCAAGCTGCACGATTTCAAGAATGCCATGATTAACAGCGGTTTGGATGAAAAAGTAATCCAAAACATGCTGAAAAAATTTCATGCTGCGGAAGAGCAATGGTATGATTGGATTGAACGTTCTTTCCTTCCTCAGGAAATGAAAATGAGATATACAGCAATGATTAAGGAACGGTTGAACCGCTTGAATATCGAATCAAAATAGGTGGATTAAATTGAAAATTGTGTACCTTTGCACCTCAAATTCGTCATTATGAAAATCATCATTCTCGGAACAGCATACCCCTACCGCGGGGGGCTCGCGGCCTTCAATGAGCGCCTGGCCTGCGAATTGCAAAGCCAAGGGCATGAGGTGGAGATTTACACCTTCACCCTGCAGTACCCTGACTTCCTGTTCCCCGGGAAGACCCAATACAGTCCGGACCCTGCGCCCGAAAACCTGACCATCTACCGAAAAGTCAATTCCTGCAATCCCTTCAATTGGTGCAAAGTGGGTCGGGAAATTGCCAAAAAACGGCCCGATGTGGTGGTCTTCGCCTACTGGATGTCGTTTATGGCCCCCTGCATGGGCACGATAGCCCGGAAAATCCATCGTAATGGCTATTCTAAGGTTATCGCGCTGGTACACAATATGATACCCCATGAACCGAATGTCCTCGACAAGTTCCTGCCGCCCTACTTCGTGAAAGCTATGGACGGTTTTATGGCGCTTTCGGAATCGGTGGTGAAGGACATTGAGCATTTCGACAAACGGAACTGTCCGAAACGCTTCTCGCCACATCCCATCTACGACCACTACGGGGATCGCCTTCCCCGCGAGGAGGCTCTTTCCCTGTTGAACCTCAGTCCGGACTTCCGTTATGTGCTCTTCTTCGGTTTCATCCGTGCCTACAAGGGACTGGATCTGCTTATCGATGCTTTCGCGGATGCGCGATTGCGCGAGGCTGGGGTGAAATTGCTGGTGGCGGGCGAGTTTTACGGCGATTCGGCTCCTTACCTCAACAGAATCAAGGAGTTGGGAATCGATGATAGGGTGGTGCTCTGTACCGATTTCATCCCCGACGGTGAGGTGAACCGCTATTTCAGCGCGGCCGACATTGTGGCACAACCTTATAAAACCGCCACCCAAAGCGGTGTCACCCAAATTGCCTTCCACTTCGAGAAACCGATGCTGGTGACCAACGTCGGCGGCCTGCCCGAAATCGTGCCCGACGGCAAGATTGGTTACGTGGTAGAACCTGATTCTAAGCAAATTGCCGACGCATTGCACCGTTTCTTCTCCGAGCATAAACAGGAAGAGTTTGAACAGAACGTGAGGGAAGAGAAGAAGAAGTATGCGTGGTCGCGGTTTACCGAAGTGATGAACGAATTAATGTAGTATTAACCATTGCGATGATTATGATAAATCCGAGAATTTCCCAATCTATATCCGACAGCATCGCCCCCAAACAAGCGATCCTCGACAACCCCGACTTCCTATTCCGCATCCAGCAGGCGGCGGAGATGATCACCGATTCGCTGCGCAGCGGCGGCAAGATCCATTTCTGCGGCAACGGCGGAAGCGCGGCCGATGCCCAGCACCTCGCTGCGGAACTTTCCGGCCGTTTCTACTTCGACCGGCCGCCGCTCAATGCTGAGGCCCTTCACTGCAACACCTCCTACCTCACCGCCGTGGGTAACGACTACGGCTATGACCTCATCTTCTCGCGACTCCTGCGAGGCACCGCCAAAGCCGGCGATGTCATCGTGGGCATCTCCACCTCTGGCAATTCCAAGAACATCCTCAAAGCTTTCGAAGCGGCCAAGGAGATGGGCGTTAAGATTATCGCCATGACCGGCGAAACCGGCGGGACGATGAAAGATTACGCCGACATCCTCCTTAACGTACCCTCCACCGACACCCCCCGCATCCAAGAAAGCCACATCATGATTGGACACATTGTCTGCGAACTCGTGGAAACCGCAATGTTTGGAAAATGTACGTTGTAGAGACGCAAAATTTTGCGTCTCTACGCAACCTGAATCCTGAATCCTGAATCCTGAAACTTGAATCCAATATGCGACGATTCCTATACATCCTCCGAACCATCAACCTGATCAAAACCCTCTGGTTCAACTTCAAGGTGTTTCCCTTCGCGGTGGCAAAGAAGCTGCCGGTGTGGCTGTATGGGAAGGTGACCTTCCGCAGCCTGGCGGGGAAGATCGTCATTAACGGACCGATTACCTCCGGAATGATCAAGATCGGGAAGAACGACTTCTACGTCGATACCGCCATCCAGCAGTGCATCTGGACCGTGCGGGGTACCCTCATCTTCAACGGCCCGCTTAGTCTCGGACACGGCTCCTACGTGGTCATTTCCGACAATGCGACTCTGGAGTTCGGTGCCCACGATGTCTATATCGGCTCTAACCTCAAGATTTTCTGCTTCGACCGAATCACCATCGGCAGTAACGTTCGCGCCGCGTGGGATTGCCAGTTTATGGACACGACCTTCCACTACGTACAGAATCTCAACCGCAACGGGGAGATTGCCCCGCTGACCAAACCCATCATTCTCGGTGAGGACATCTGGGTCGGCAACCGCACGACCTTTACCAAAGGTGCAGTCGTGCCCGACAAGACTATCGTTGCCTCTAACAGTCTGGTGAACAAGGATTTCTCCAACATAGAACCCTACACTTTGCTGGCGGGAATGCCGGCCTCCGTGAAAGCCACGGGGATGAAACGCATCTTCGATTTGGACATCCAACGCGAAATGGACGAAAAATATCACTATGTCCGTACCCACCTGTAAATAGTGATCAGTGAACAGTGAATAGAGAGTAATGATCAGTCAAAGTCAATAGTCAATGTCAATAAGAAACAACATAGCCGCCGTTTATCATGCCATTCAGCTGGCAGGAAAGTATCCCGCTTCGGCGCGGATGAAGGTGATGCGCGACTATCTTTCCCTCTATCGCACCAAAGGGCTTCGGCCGGAGGAGTATTATGAGTTCGAATTTGAGAAACGGAGCGAGAATTTCCGTCAGGATTTCTTGGGTCTGGACGAGCAGCGTTATTATCTGGAACTGCTCAATCCGTTGAAGTATTTTTCGCTGTCCCGAAACAAGTATGTAGCGCATAAGATGCTGGAAAACACGGGAGTTCGGACTTCCGAGCTCTACTGCTACTACCAACCCGAAGGCCGCTATACGGTCGAGACGGAATGCGCTGGAGACCTTGCCGGGGTATTGCATATCCTGAAGGCCAAAGGGGTGCAATCCTGCGTCATCAAGACCACGGAGAGCTCGCATGGCGATAATGTTTGGGTGATCCAAAGCATCAACTACCAAGAAAATGACGCAACCTTGACCCGCTTCGACGGGCAACAGCTGGCCCTTTCGTCCGTTTTGGGCGATGAGGCGCTGGTTTTCGAGAGCGTGGTGCGGCAGACGGCCCAGTTCGCCGCTTTCAACGCCTCGTCCGTCAACACGGTGCGTTTCATGACCGCTCTCTATCCGGATGGATCTGCGAGGGTGATGGCCACCTTCATGAAGATTGGTCGCGACGGCCGCTGTGTGGATAATGCCGGCGGCGGCGGAAATGTGGATGTTTGCGTAGATGTGGCCACCGGCGAAATTCGGTACGCCATCCAGTTTGACGGCTGGCGGCACGTGCAGGACATCGAGGCCCATCCCGACAGCGGGAACCCCCTAAACGGGGTTATCATCGAGAATTGGGAGGCCATCAAGGCTGAGGTAATCCGTTTCCAGCAGGCATTTCCCTACTGCAAGGTCGCGGGCTGGGATATCGCCATCACCGACGAAGGGCCAGTGGTGATCGAGGTGAACGATTTTTGGGATCGCACTGGACAGTTCTTCATCCGCAGGGGCTGGCGGAACGAAATCCGGGAGTGCTATCTGGCCTGGAAGCAGACAGGAAAGGACTATAAGGTCTATCCGCAACGTCTGCCCTTAGATGACAAAACAATGGCGGCGAAGTTCCAGTAGAACCCCGCCGCTCGTATCCTTTACTGTTTCTTCTTATTTTTCTTCTTCGGTTCCGGTTGCGGGGTACCGGTATCAAAACCGCCTAACGCCGAGTAGAGGTTGATGAGCGCCTCGATGGCATTGTATTGGTTATCTACTTGCGAAAGTTGCGCCGACAGCAGTGATTCCTGCGCGGTGGGCACCTCCAAATAGGTGGTGGAACCGTTGTCCATCAAGTCTGTGGTGGCATCGTAGGCCTCTTGAAGCGAGTTAACACGGGCCTCGAAAAGCTCAGTCTTCTGTCCGGCCGTCTGGCAGGTGTGGAGATAGCGGTAAACCTCATTGCCCGCTTCCAACAGCGTCTGCTCGAACTGAATCCGGTACTTCTCCTGATCCAGTTTGGCGTTCTTGAGCTGTGCGGAGATCTTTCCGGCGGCAAAGACGGGCTGTACTAACTTCGCCACGAGCTGGGAAATCAGCTGGGCAGGGCTGGCAGCCATCCCGAACAGACCTTCGATGGTGATGGAGGGGAAGAACGACTGCTTGGCCTGTTGGGTGCCATAGTAGGCGATTTCCATCTCACGGGCGGCCAGGCGTACATCGGGACGGGCTTCCAACAACCGCACCGGCAAACCCACATGCAGCTGTTCCGGCATCTGGAATGCGCTGAAGGTGCTGCGCTGGATGTGTTGCGGCGGTATAGCCAACAGCTGGCAGAGCGAAGCTTCGGTGGTGAGGATGCTGTTCCGCAAATCCAAAATCCCGGTCTTCACCTCCGCGACCGATGCCTCCATCTCATAGACGGCAGGGCTTTCGTAAATACCGGCGTCGTATAGGGCGCGAGTCGATTCCAAAGACTCCTCCCACAGCAGTTCCGTCTCTTCGGAAATGGCCAACTGCTTGTCTAACATCACCAATGTGTAGTACAGATTGGCGACATTTGCGGCAAGACTGACTTGTACGGCTTGCCTATAATCCTGATAATAGGCGGCTTGCGCTTTCGATTTCCGGACGGAAGTGGTCGTCTGCCCAAAAACGCCAATCTGCCAGCTGGCCGAAAGGGGCACGGAGACGCTGTGCGAATTTGTCCCGCCCGAGAGGTCGAACGTGTATTGCGGGGAGAATGAAATCGTGGGAGCATATCCCCATTTCGCGGCTTTCACGCTGTTCTGCGCCTGCTGGATGGTGATCTGTGCGGTGCGCATGTCGGTATTGTTGGCCAGCGCGGAATCAATCAGCTTTTGCAGCAGCGGGTCGGTGAAGATGGAACGCCAGCTAATGTCGCCCATCGAGAGCGTGTCCTGCGGGTTCATCACATCGCCCATCACATTGCCCGGCTCCACAGGGGTGGGCTTGTATTTCCGGTAGAGGGAGCAGCCGGAAAATAACAACATTCCGGCCAATACCATTATATATATGTGTCTGTTTTTCATAAACGATTCAATTTTATTTGTTTGGTGGTTTGTAGAGACGCAATATTTTGCGTCTCTACTATTGCCTATTCTCCTACAACTTCTTCAACAACTTCCTCCTCCTTTTCGCTGGGGGTCAGCTTCTCGTGGATCTTCTGGAAGACCATGTAGAAGGCCGGGGTGACGAAGAGGATGGCGATGATACCCACGATCATGCCGCCGATGACGGTGAGTGACAGCGACTTGTTACCAACGGCACCCGCACCGCCTTCGACCGCCAGCGGAATCATACCGATCACCATGGTGGAGACGGTCATCAGGATGGGACGCAGACGGTCCTTGCAGGCACCGATGGCCGCATCGAAGATGGACATGCCCTCCTCGCGCTTCTGGATGGCGAACTCCGTGATGAGGATGGCGGTCTTGGCCACCAGACCCATCAACATGATGACACCGGTCTGTACATAGATGTTTGCGCCGGTGCTCAGGATCGACTCCAGCGGACGGATGGTCAGGTAGGCCCCGAACAGTCCGAACGGGATGGAGAAGAGGACGGCGAAGGGGATGAAGACGGAGTTGTAGAGACAGGCCAGGATGAGGTAGATGATCAGGATGGCGATGCCGTAGATGAGGACGGTTTCGTTGGAACCTGCGCTTTCGGCCTCCTCTCGGGCCATGCCACCGTATTCGTAGCCATAGTCCGGAGGCATAACCTCAGCCATCACCTCGTCAACTGCTGTACGCACGTGAGCGGTGGTGTAGCCGGGCGCGGGCATGAGAGACATGTTATAGCATGGGAACAGATTGAAACGGCGTTCTTGGGAGGAACCCATACCCGTTTTCAGCGTGACAAATTCGGATGCCGGCGCCATTCCGCCTGAGGTGGGGACGAAAATCTGGTTCAGTGTGCTCGGTTCCATGCGGTAGTGGTCATCTGCCTCGATCAGCACTTGATAGACTTTTCCGTACTGGATGTAGTTGCCGATATACCGGCCGGCGAGGTTTGCGCCAATGGTATTGATGACCGTCTTCGGTGAGACACCTTTGCGTTTGCAGGCGGCAGGGTCAATGGTCAGGCGGTACTTGGGGTAATCCTGCGAATAGGAAGAGGCAGCGAGGGCGACCTCAGGGCGGGATTGCAACTTCTGGGCGAACTCGGACGACGAATTGACAAACGTCTGGTTGTCGCCGGATCCCGAGCGGTCCTGCAGGTCAAGCTCCATCATGGACCCCGTGCCGTATCCCGGGATCTGCGGCATTTGGAACGGGGAAACGGTGGCCTGCGGCAGGTTCACCATCGCCCAACCGTAAATCTGCTTCTGTATGCCGGCAATGCTGTAGAACGAGCGTTCCTCCCAGTTTTTGAGCTCACCATGATGGTGCCGTAGTTGGTGCCAGCGCCGCCGTTCATCATAGAGTAGCCGGTGGTGCCGCTCACCAACTCAACCTCATCGATAGTGCGAATGTAATCCTCTAACTTTTTGACGGTTGCTTCCGTTTCGTTGAGGTAGGTGCCGGAAGCCATCGTGACATCCACAATCATGAATCCCTGGTCCTCTTGCGGCACGAGATCCTTCTGAGCCGTGGTCATCAGCCAGACCATGCCGCCCGTAAAGATGGCTAACAGAATCCATGCGAAAGCAGGTTTCTTAATGAATTTGGCAACACCGCTCATATATTTCTTTTCAATGGCGTTATAGGCAGTTTCGTATCCCAAACGCACATAGTAGTTCAGCCCTTTCCTCTCTTTTTCATCCTCGTTCTTCGGTTTGAAAAGCAGGGCGCAAAGGGCGGGACAGATGGTCAGGGCCGATACAGCCGACAACGCCACGGATGCCGCCATAATGATACCGAATTGCATGAAGAAGGTGCCGGAGGTGCCCGACATGAAGGTCACGGGGATAAACACCGCCATGAAGACCAGTGCGGTGGAAATACAAGCGGCAGTCACTTCGCTGAGGGCGTCGTTGACAGCGGCCGTCGCGCTCTTGTAGCCCGATTCCAACTTGGCCATGACTGCCTCCACCACCACGATGGCATCGTCCACAACTGTACCGATGGCCAACACTAAGGCAAAGAGTGTCAATAGGTTAAGGGAAAAACCGACCACCTTGGCTACAGCGAACGTACCTACCAAAGAGACAATGATAGAGACGGATGGAACAATAGTGGCCTTGAAGTTCTGCAGGAACAGATAGACAATCAGAATCACCAGGATGATGGCGATGATAAGGGTCTCAATCACATTGTGCATGGAGGCGTGAAGGAAGTCGTCGGAAGTTTCCAGCTGTTTGAATTCCAAGCCGGCGGGCATGCTCTTTGAGATGTCTTCAAGTACTTTGTTGATTTCGGCGTTGACTTTGGTGGCGTTGGCGCCGGGAGCCTGGTTGATGATGAACAGCACGCCGGGATGGCCATCCACATCGGTGCGGTAGTCGTAGGATTTGGTGCCTAACTCCACATCGGCCACATCGGAAAGACGCACAACATTGCCATCCGATGTGGCGCGCACCACGATATTCTTGAACTCGCTCATGTCGTTGAGCAGTCCGTTGTATTCGATGTCGATTTTGTTGATGGTACTTTCAAAACTACCGATAGGGGCGACCAAATTCTGTTCGTTGATGGCGGTCACAATCTCGTCAGGAGTGATTCCATACATGCCCATCACATCGGGTTTCAGCCAGATACGCACGCCGTATTTGTCGCCGAGCAACTGAGTACGACCCACGCCCGTGACACGACTGACGGCTGGTAATACATTGATGTCCAAATAGTTCGTGATGAACTTTTGGTCGAACCGGTCGTCGGAGCTTTCTAAACAGAGAATCTGCAGGATGGCATTCACACTCTTGGTCACAGTGACACCTTGGGTGGTGACATCTGAGGGCAAAAGTCCCAAAGCGCGGTTTACGCGGTTCTGGACGTTCGTGGTGGCTTGGTCGGCATCGGTGCCCTGTTTGAAATAGACGTAGATTTCCGCGCTGCCGTTGGAGCGGGCGGTGGAGGTCATATACAGCATGTCTTCCACACCGTTCACCTGCTCTTCGATGGGCATGATGACCGCTTTCTGTACCGCATTTGGCATCGGCACCGCTGTAGTTGGCGGTGATAATCACCATGGGCGGAGCAATGTTGGGGTATTGTTCGATCGGCAACGTGAAGATACTCAACAGACCGGCAAGGAGGAGTATCACCCCGATGGCAAACGCTGCCACCCAGTGCTTTACGAAAAACTTGGTTTTCTTGACTTTCTCTTCCATCGTTATCTGATTTTCATGCCGTTAGAGAGTTTGCGAGCACCGTTGGTCACCACTTCGTCGCCAGGCTGCAGACTACCATCCATGATATAATATTCGGTACCGTCGTTTGACGGGTAGACATGACAGATGACACCCTCAACAGTGCCGTCTTTTTTCACACGGTAGAACATCATCTGATCCTGCAGACGCACTGCGGCAGTTTGAGGAACGCAAATCACACTGTCAGAAGAGACGGGAATCACCACGGAGGCGGACAGTCCGGAACGGAGCATGCCATTAGGGTTGGGGAAGGAGCCCGTGCAGGTCACCGTACCAGTGCTCTGTTGCACGATAGCGTCCATCTTCGTCATTTTTCCGTCATGATCGTAGGTGGAGCCGTCTTTGAGTTGCAGCTTCAAAGCAGGCATTGCATCGCCGATAAGCTGTCCTTTGGGACCTTCCAGACCTCTGCTCGTCACCCGCAGGTTGAACTGCTTGATGAGTTGCAGCAGCTGGGTCTCGTTGAAAGAGAACTTGGCGTCAACATCGCTGTTATCGCTGACCTGGCAGAGGTAGCTGCCACGGCTGGCCAAGTCACCGACATCAAAGCCGTTGCTGGCGATGACCCCCGTTGAGAGGAGAGGTCACGGTGCAGTAACCGAGGTTGGTCTTCGCAATGTTGAGCTGCGCTTCCGCCTGCTGCACGTAAGCTTTGGCCGAGTTGTAGTCGTTGAGGCTGGTCTTGAGCACATAGTCGCTGATCACCTTCTTGGCATACAGTTGCTGGTTCGACTCGTACTGCAGCTTGCAGGTTTCCAACTTTGCCTTGGCCACGCTCAGGTCGGCCTCCGCGGATTGCACGCTCAGCCGATACTCCGTCGGGTCAATGATGAAGAGGGTCTGCCCTTTGTGCACACGGGTACCGTTTGTGAAGTTCTTGGTCTTGATGATACCTTCCACTTGGGGATAGACTTTCACCTCGCTGGTACCTTCCAGTGTTGCCGGGAACGGAATACTATACGTGCGAGGCTCGGGTTTCAGCACTTTCGTCTCGTACTTGATTTGAGGCATCTCGGCATTCTTGTTTTTCTTGCCGCAGGAGGCGAAAAGGCCCACGGCCATTATTGCCACCATGCAAATGAATAAATGTAACTTGCTCATATTATTGTTGATTATATTCGATTAAATGTTTTCTGCCAGGCTTTTGCCTAATGCCTTTAATAAACAAACGGAAACACCCGTTTCAGTTTCTTCCGCTCAATAATGTCCCCAAACTCGACCTTGTAGCGTTTGTAGATGGCGTTGGCGCGGGGCACGAGGTTCGCGAAGGTCCAGATGAAGAACACCAGACCCGAAATGGACCACGTGAGGATGGCAAATCCTAACCATTCCATCAGTTCGCCGAGGTAGTTCGCGCTCGTAACGTACTCAAACATAAAGCCTTCCGGCAGATAGTGCTTCGTGTCTTCGTCGTCTTTGCGCAGATGCCGGATGATGTAGTCCGAGCGCAGGTTGACGTAAAAACCGAGGAAGAAGAGAATCACCCCGATGATGAACCACGGTGACCACAGCCATTCGATGTCCGTGTAGGAAAGCCCGAACACGCGGTAGTTTTGGTTGTAGGACTCGAAGAAAATCCAGTAACCCTGCATCATGGCGTTCAGAATGTTGAAGGCGATGCCCATGAACATGACCACGAGCGACATCTGGCTCTTGTTGCCCTTCATCAGCCAGGGGAAAATGATGGACCGCTGGAAATAGTGGATCTCGAAAATCAGCAGGAAAACCATGGGCACGATGTCGAAGCGGTGCGGCGAAAACAGCCAGATGATGATCATGGCTAAGAAGATGGGGAATTCCATCAGGAACCAAGCCACCTTGTTGTTGATGCATTTGCCCCATTTGTTGGAGGTGAACATGCCATAGCCGGCTTCCACATGATAGAGGGAGATGAAGACCACGACAGCGAGGCCGATCATCACCCAAAGGTAGATGTTAAACGCTGTGGTATAAAATTCAGGTGCCATAATGTTTTGTGTTATAAGTGATTACTCGATGGTGAAGGTCATCGGCATACGCGCCTGCACGCCCTCTTGGTTGAGCACCTGCTGGATGCCGTCGAACAGATAGTAGAATTGTCCCATCCGTTGGCGAACGGCCGCATCCACAGCGTCGTCCTTCATGGAGAAGAGCATGGAAACCCAATTCTTCTGGGCCGGATAACGACAGATTTTGTAGTCGCTAAGTTGCGCCAACGCAGCCGCTTTCTGGATGGCTTTGTCGAGGGAACCGATCTCATCGACCAAACCGAGTTTGAGGGCATCGCTGCCAGCCCACACACGACCCTGTCCGATGCTATCGACGTAGGTCACTGTCAGTTTGCGGCCGTCAGCCACGCGCTTGGTGAAGGTGGCGTAAATCTCTTCGATGGAGGCCTGCATCCGCTCGCCCTCCAGCTCGTCTAACGGGGTATAGACACCGCCGGGGGCGGAATGCTGGTTGGTCTCGACCTTGTCGATAGTGATACCGACCTTGTTCTTGAGGAATTTCTGAGCGGAAGGAATCATACCGAACACGCCGATAGAACCGGTGATGGTGTTGGGCTCGGCGATGATGTAGTCGGCGTTGCAGGAGATGTAGTAACCGCCGGAGGCTGCATAGTCGCCCATGGAGACCACAATCTTCTTGCCGGCCTTCTTGGCGTTCTCAATCTCATGACAGATATTCTCGGAGGCCAAAGCACTGCCGCCGGGGGAGTTGACACGCAACACGATGGCTTTCACATCTTTGTCCTTATACACTTTGCGGAATTCCTTGATGAAGGTTTCCGAATAGATGCCGCTGTCGTTTTTGCCGTCCCGAATCTCGCCGAAAGCGTAGAAGACAGCCACTTTGTTGCCGTTTTCGTTCTTTTTGTCGATGCTCTTGACGTAATTGCCGACAGAAATGTAGTTGGGCTTGTCGTCCGCACCCAGGTTCAGCTTCGTCTTGATCATCTGCTCCACCTCGTCGGCGTAAGCTAACTTATCGACTAACTTCAGGTTGAGGGCCTCCTTCGGGGAAGAACAGAGCAGGTTGTCGGCGATGTTGTTCAGCTCGTCGGCTGAGATTTTTCTGGATTTGGAAACATCCTGCAAGAAGACGGCCCAGAGGGAGTTGGCCAGCGTAGAAAGCTGCTCGCGGTTGGCGTCGCTCATCTTGTCCAAGAAGTAAGGCTCCACCGCGCTTTTGAACTGCCCGTGACAAATCTGCACGTCGATGTCCAACTTGTCGAGAAGGTTCTTGTAGAACATGACCTGGAAGGCGTAACCTTTCAGGGCGAGGTCTCCGGAGGGGTTCAGGAGGACTTTGTCCGCCACAGAAGCCAAATAGTAGCCGTTCTGGGTGTAAAGGTCGCTATAGGCGTAGATGAATTTCCCGGAGGATTTCTTGAACTCCGACAAGGCATCGCGGATGGCCTTTTGGGTGGCCGGACCTCCCCCAACGGATTGGGATTTCAGGTAGATACCTTTGATCTTCGGGTCAGAAGTTGCCGATTCGATGGCGGCTAAGATGTTGTCCAATCCCGTGGACTGATCCACGTAGGGACCGAAGTCGAAGGGAATGTCCGTGGCCCGCTCCTCGATGGAGCCCGAAAGGTCCATCACCAAGACGCTGTTGTCTTTCACCGTCCCCGAGGTTGAGCTTTTGCCCATTTTCTCGAAGGAGGCAATCATCCCGAGGAACATCAGGATGCCTAAGATGCCCACGATGATGTTGGCGAGCACGAAGCCCACCATAGAGCCTAACACCACGCGCCAGAACTTGCGCGAACGGGTCTCAGGCTGGTTGTGTTGTTGTTGCGGTTGTATATTTTCGTTCATAATATAATGTATTTATTTCGTCACTAACGCATTCTTACCCCCCTGCCCTTCGGGCATCCCCCCTAAAGGGGGGAGTTTACCTGCCTCGTTCGAGGCTACTCATTTCTTGCCCCACGTCATATTTATCCCCCAGAAGAAATGATGCCGCAAAAATGCATTTTTCTTCCATATCTCTTGCTCCTTTTCTATATTTTTTGTCATATTTTCCACGTTGAAGCGCCAGGAGGGCAGGAAACGGATGTATTGGAGGCTATCCTCGTCCATCCGGAAGCCCGCCTTCTCGAAATGCTTGCGCCACTCTTTCTCGGAACGGATGTTTTCGTTGCCCATCAGCACCTGCTTCTTCAAGGTCTCGTCATAGATGGAGATGACCCGTTTTGTGCCGCGTTGCGCGAACAGCATGGTCGTTTTGATCCAACCGCCGCCGTTCTCCTCGATGAGAATCAGCTTGCCGTCGGGCTTCAGGGCGTTGCGGAAAAGGGGCAGTGCCTCGTCCAACGGCTCGATATGGTGGAGCGTATCCTGCAGGATGATATAGTCGAAGCTGCCCGCCTCAATCTCTTGGTCGAAGAGGTTGGCGTATTGGAAAGTGCAGAGTGACGTATCGCCAAACTGTCCCCAAAACTTACGGCGGGCCTCCCACTGTTCGGGGTAATACTCCAACGTGGTGCCATACACCGGCTGCCCTTTCATCGCGAAGTAGAAGCCCGTGGTGCCGTAGCCGCAGCCGCAGTCCCAGATTTTCGGGTGCTTGCTGAGGTCGATATGCTGGTCGAGATATGCCAACCGTTGTATGAAGTAGGCCTTCCGGAACTGCTGCTGCGAGAGGGAACCGTCCGTCAGCTTGTAGTACGGATAAAGCCCTCGGTTCTGCCGCAGCTCCTCGCAAAGATGCTCAAAGAAAACCTCCTTCTGCATACAATATATATATTAGTTGTCGGTGTTGCGCTTTTCGGCGCGCTTGCGTTCGGTTTCGTCGAGGATGATTTTGCGCACGCGCAAGCTCTGCGGGGTGATCTCCAGATATTCATCCTTGGCGATGAACTCCATGTACTGCTCCAGCGAATACTTGATGGCCGGTGCAAGAATCAGTTTCTCGTCGGAACCGGCGGCACGCATGTTGGAGAGCTTTTTCGACTTGCAGACGTTGACCACCAGGTCGGTCTGACGGATATGCTCGCCGATGACCTGACCCGCATACACCGGATCGTTGGGCTCGATGAAGAACCGGCCGCGGTCTTGCAGCTTGTTGAGGGAGTAGGCGTAAGCTTGACCCGTCTCCATAGCGATGAGCGAACCGGCATGACGGCCCGCAATCTCACCCTTCCACGGCTGGAACTCGATGAAGCGGTGCGAAATGATGGCCTCGCCCTCGGTGGCCGTCAACAGCTGGTTGGTCAGCCCGATGAGGCCTCGCGACGGGATGTTGAAGTTGAGGTGTACGCGGTCGTTTACCGTATCCATCGACATCAAATCGCCCTTCTTCCGGGACACATAGTCGATAACGCGGCTCGACATCTCCTCAGGCACTAACACGGTGAGTTGCTCCACGGGTTCGCACTTCTGACCGTCAATTTCCTTGATAATCACCTGCGGCTGACCCACTTGCAGCTCGTAACCCTCGCGGCGCATCGTCTCAATGAGGATGGAGAGGTGCAGAATACCGCGTCCGAAGACGTTCATCCGGTCGGGGGAGTCGGTTTCCTCGATGCGCATGGCCAAATTCCTCTCCAGTTCGGCGAAGAGACGGTCGCGCAAGTGTCTGGAAGTGACGTATTTGCCCTCTTTCCCGAAGAACGGTGAGTTGTTGATGGTAAACAACATGCTCATGGTCGGCTCATCCACCTTGATGGGGGTCAGCTGTTCGGGATTCTCCGCATCGGCCACGGTGTCGCCGATTTCGAAATCGTCGAGACCGAGCAGGGCGCAAATTTCGCCCGCACCCACCGGCTCTTTGAATTTTTCCTTGCCAAGGCCTTCAAACACGTACAGTTCCTTGATCTTGGAGGTCTGTACCGTGCCATCGCGCTTCACCAACGAGACCGTTTGTCCCCATTGCACAGTTCCGCGTTTCACACGACCCACGGCGATACGGCCTACGTAGGAGGAGTAGTCGAGGGATGAGATCATCATCTGCAGGTTGCCGGGCTCCACTTTCGGGGCGGGAATATGCTCGATGATGGTGTCGAGGAGGTAGGAGATGTCGGAGGTCGGGTTTTGCCAGTCGGGACCCATCCAGCCGTTCTTGGCCGAGCCGTAAACCGTCGGGAAATCCAGCTGTTCGTCGCTGGCCCCGAGGTTGAACATCAGCTCGAAGACGGCCTCCTGCGCAAGGTCGGGATGGCAGTTGGGCTTATCCACCTTGTTGATGACCACGATGGGTTTCAGCCCCAGCTCGATGGCTTTCTGCGTCACGAAGCGGGTTTGCGGCATCGGACCTTCAAAGGCGTCCACCACGAGGAGCACGCCGTCGGCCATGTTCAGCACCCGTTCCACCTCGCCGCCAAAGTCACTGTGGCCTGGAGTGTCAATCACATTGATCTTCACCCCTTTGTATCTTACGGAAACATTCTTGGACAATATGGTAATGCCTCGTTCGCGCTCCAGGTCATTGTTGTCAAGCACCAGATCCTGCACCTGCTGGTTCTCACGGAAGAGGTGAGATTGGTAAAGAATTCGGTCCACGAGCGTCGTTTTGCCGTGGTCAACGTGCGCGATGATGGCAATGTTTCTGATATTCTGCATCTTAACTCTTTTTAGAATAAAAGTGCAAAGATACAATTTTTTTGCGTTATCTCGTTAACCAATACTATTTAACTGCCTAACCGTGTAACCGCCTACCCGCCTGACTCCTTAAACCCTCAACCTTAAACCTTAAACCTTAAACCCTCAACCTTAAACCTTAAACCTTAAACCCTCAACCTTAAACCTTAAACCTTAAACCTTAAACCTTAAACCTTAAACCTTAAACCTTAAACCCTCAACCTTAAACCCTCAACCTTAAACCATACCTGCCTAACCGTTAAAACCAAAAAAAATGTATCTTTGCCGTTTGTTTAAAATAAGGAAAATCTGTTATGAGAAAAACAATCTTCGGCTGTATAGCATTGAGTATCATACTGTTGTCGGCTTGTTCTTCGCCCAAGAAGGTGAAGACGGACAACGCCTCCGCTTCCAAAGGGGCCCAAGAACAGACATCTCAAACCAAGACCAACGATAAAATGACGCAAGTTCTGTTGAAAACCACTTTCGGCGACATCGTGATCGCCCTGTATAACGACACGCCCCAGCACAAGGCCAATTTCGAGAAGCTGGTGAACGAGAAATTCTACGACGGCGTGCTGTTTCACCGCATCATCAAAGGCTTTATGATCCAGGGCGGTGACCCCGATTCCAAGACGGCCAAGCCCGGCCAGCATTTGGGCTCCGGCGATGTGGGCTATACCATCCCCGCCGAGTTTGTGCCCGCGCATATCCACAAGCGCGGTGCCGTGGCCGCTGCCCGTATGGGCGACAATGTCAACCCCCAGAAGGCTTCCTCCGGCTGCCAGTTCTACATCGTCGATGGCACGGTCTATGACAACGACAAGCTCAACATGATCTCCATGCGCACCGGCAAGACCTTCACGCCCGAGCAGATCCAGACTTACACCACCGACGGCGGCGCTCCCTTCCTCGATGGCGACTACACCGTTTTCGGCGAAGTGGTCCGCGGTATGCCCGTGGTCGATAAAATCGCCGCCCAACCGAAAGACGGCGCCGACCGCCCGACGGAGGATATCAAGATCATTAGTGCGACCATTTTACCATGATGAGAGCCTGATAAAAGTCCGAGATTCCGTCACCTCCTATCGTCGGTGACGGAATGGAGGTGATAAAATAGTAACATAATATGTATTGCTGCTAGCCATTAATTACTAACCATCAAATCACTAATCACAAAATGAAAAACATAGACGAGATTCGTGCGGAGATAGAAAATTTCAAAATCGAGAATGCTGAGAGCCTGGAGCAGTATAGAATCCAGTTTTTGAGCAAGAAGAGCGAGATACAGGCGCTGTTCGGGGAGCTCAAGAACATGGCCCAGGAGAACCGCAAGGAGTTCGGGCAGTTGGTGAACGACCTGCGTGATATGGCCCAGAACCACTACAACGAGGTCAAGGCCAAAATTGAGTCGGCCACGGAGCAGAAAGCTTCGCTCATCCCCGACATCACCCGTCCTGCGGCACGGCAGAATGTGGGCTCTATGCATCCCATCTCCCTGATGATGAACGAGGTGCGCCGCATCTTCGAGGACATCGGATTCTCCGCTGTGGAGGGTCCCGACATTGAGGACGACTGGCATGTGTTCACCGCCCTCAACTTTGCCGAGGAGCACCCCGCCCGCGATATGCAGGACACTTTCTTCATCGAGTTGCATCCCGACGTGTTGCTTCGTACGCACACCTCTTCGCTGCAGGTGCGCACCATGGAGAAACAGCAGCCGCCTATCCGCGTGATCTGCCCCGGCCGCGTCTTCCGCAATGAGGCCATCACCTCCCGCGCCCACTGCATCTTCCACCAGGTGGAAGGCTTGTATGTGGCTGAGAACGTGCGTTTGCCGATATGAAGCAAACCCTGCTCTACTTCGCCCAGCGCATGTTCGGCGATGAGGTCCGCATCCGTCTGCGCCCCTCCTACTTCCCCTTCACAGAACCGTCTGCTGAGATGGACGTCTCCTGCAACATCTGCGGCGGCGCCGGCTGCAACCTCTGCAAGCACACCGGCTGGGTCGAGATTCTCGGCTGCGGCATGGTCGATCCCAACGTCCTCGACAATTGCGGCATCGACAGCACCAAATACAGCGGCTTCGCCTTCGGTCTCGGCATCGAACGCATGACCATGCTCAAGTACCGCACCAACGACATCCGCCTCTACTTCGAAAACGACGTCCGCTTCCTCCAGCAATTCAAATCCGCCACGAGGTAAGATGGAAGAGGGAAGATGTAAGAGGGAAGATGTAAGATGTAAGAGGGAAGATGTTTCTTCCTTGAGCAGCCTCGGAGAGGCAACACGCGCGAAGCGCAATTAACCCCACATAAGGCCGAAGGCCGCAATGTGGGGCCCCAAGACAGCCCCGATGTGGGGCCCCAAGACAGCCCCGATATGGGGCCCCAAGACAGCCCCGATGTGGGGCCCCAAGACAGCCCCGATATGGGGCCCCAAGACAGCCCCGATATGGGGCTCATGACAGCCCCGATGTGGGGCCCCTTAACAGAAACAGTAAACGATAAACTAATATGACAAAAACCCAAAAAAGGATCAATAACCTGATCGGCCTGGTCATCGGCATAGTCGCTTCCGCCGTCTATATCATGACCGCCGAGCCCACCGTCTCATGGTGGGACTGCGGTGAGTACATCGCCACAACCTCGAAAATGCTCATCGGCCACCCGCCTGGAGCACCCACGTTTCAGATTCTCGGCCGCATCGCCACGCTCTTCGCCGGCGGTGATGTCACCAAGATGGCCTTCTGCGTGAACTGCATGTCGGCGATCTGCAGCGGCATGACCATCATGCTGCTCTACTTCAGCATCGTGCGGCTGGCCCGCAAGCTCGTGGCCAAGTGGGGCGAACTCAACACCCCGCGCTTTATCGCGGTGCTCGGTACGGCCCTCGTTGGTGCGTTAACCTACACGTTCTCAGACACTTTCTGGTTCTCCGCCGTGGAGGGTGAGGTCTATGCCATGTCCTCCTTCTTCACCGCCTTGGTCTTCTGGTGCATCCTGAAGTGGGACGAGGAATACGCGCACCCGAAAGCCAACGTGAACCCCAACCGCTGGATTGTGCTAATTGCCTATCTGGTAGGTCTTTCCATCGGCGTTCACCTGTTGAACTTGCTGACCTTGCCGGCCATCGGACTCATCATCTACTACCGCCTGTCACCCAAGGCCACCCATCTCGGTGCCCTGATGGCATTCGCGCTGATGGCGTTCGCATTCGGCATCTTCTGCTCCCCGATGTGGATGATTCTCATCTGGCTGTTTGTCACCACCCCGCTGCTCATCTTCTGCGGCAAACGCGGCGCGCTGACCTCCAAGGCCGAATGGGGCGTCACCCTCTCGCTGATTATCTCGGTCGCGCTGCTGGGATTCATCCTCTGGGGCGTCGTGCCGCAGGTGGTGAACCTCTCCGGCAAGTTCGACCTCTTCTTCGTCAACACCTTGCATCTGCCCTTCAACTCCGGCGTTCTTTTCTTCTTCCTGTTAGTCGCCGCCATCATCGGCTGGGGCATCTGGTACGGCTATAAACGCAACAAACCGGTCATCTCCATCAGCGCTTTCTCGCTGATGATGCTCATCATCGGTTACTCCACCTTTATGACGCTGGTCATCCGTTCCAACGCCAACCCGACCATCGACGAGAACAGCCCCGAGGATGCCGTGTCGCTGCTTTCTTACCTGAACCGTGAGCAGTATGGCTCTAACCCGTTGGTCTATGGACAGAGCTACAATACCCGCGTCATCCGCATGAAGGACGGCAGCCCGATTTACTACCGCAACGAGGACACCAAACGTTACGAGGTTTCCGACCCGCGTAAGGGCAGCATTCCCGAATACGACCCCAAAGGCTGTATGTTCTTCCCGCGCATGTGGTCGTCCGAGAAACGGTCGCAGTACATCGACTGGCTCAATGACCGTTACAACACCGACAGCCCCTCCGACAAGGAGAACCGCAGACTGCTGGTCCGCGGCGGCACCCCCACCTGGCAGCAGAACATCAAGTTCTTCCATACCTACCAGTTAGGCTACATGTACTGGCGTTACTTTATGTGGAACTTCGCCGGCCGCCAGAACGACCTGCAAGGTCACGGCGACTATCAGAACGGCAACTGGATTTCCGGCATCGGCGCCATCGACAACCCGATGGTCGGCAATCTCAAGGATATGCCCTCCTCTATGGAGCGTCCCGGCCATAACAAGTACTACCTCCTCCCGCTGCTGTTGGGATTGGTGGGTCTCATCTTCCAAACGAAAAACGACAGCAAACACTCCTTCGTGGTCTTCATGCTGTTCGTGATGACCGGTCTGGCCATTGCCATATATCTGAATATGTATGCCTTCCAGCCGCGTGAGCGTGACTATGCGTTCGCCGCCTCGTTCTACGCCTTCGCCATGTGGGTAGGTTTCGGTGTGTTAGGCATTTACCGTCTGTTCGAGAAGCTGCAGAGCAAGAGTGTGCAGACGGCAGGTGCCGTGCTTACCACGCTGATTTGCATCGGTTTGGTGCCCTGCGTGATGGCCAAGGAAAACTGGCACGACCATGACCGTTCCGACCGTTATACGGCTTTGGCGGTGGCGAAGAACTACCTCGATTCGTGCGAGCCCAACGCCATCCTCTTCACCCTCGGCGATAACGACACCTTCCCGCTTTGGTACGCCCAGGAGGTGGAAGGCTACCGTACCGACGTGCGTGTTTGTAACCTTATGTTGTTGAGTACCAGCTGGTATGTGGATCAGATGAAGCGCAAGGCCTACGAATCTGACCCGCTACCGATTTCCATGACCTGGGATCAGTACAAGGACGGTACCCGCGACGTGCTCTACTTGGAGGCTGCTGGCAACCAGTATGTGGATTTGAAGGCGGTGATGGACTATGTGAAGTCCTCCTCCTTCGACAACACGCGGAGCCTCTTCTTGCTGAAGCAGAACAGCGGCTACCCGACCAACGGCCGTCCTATCCCCGCCAGCTTCTCGCTGCCGGTGGATAAGGCCAAGGTGCTGGCCAACGGTACCGTGGCTCCTGAAGATGCAGACCTCGTGGTGGATCGCCTGATGTGGAATATGAAGACCAACGGCGTGAACCCGCTTACCAAGGCTTACATCGTGATGATGGACATCCTGGTGAACAACAACTGGGAGCGCCCGATTTACTACGCTTCCACCGCCGGTGCTGAGGCTTACCTCGGTTTGGAGAACTACTTCCAGTTAGAGGGCTTCGCCTACCGTCTGGTCCCCATCCGCAACGATTCTCGCTCCTACGGCGAGACCGGCCGCATCAACTCCGACCGTCTCTACCACAACCTGATGGAGGTCTTCGACGACCACAGCCGTCTGGATCCCATCAAGAACCCGGGTGTGAAACACGAGGCCTATCCGTATGCATGGGGTGGTTTCAACGACCTGAGTCTCTACCACAGCGAGGACAACACCCGTTTGGTGCCGCTGATGCGCCGTCTCTACGCCCGTTTGGCTGAGCAGCTCATCGTGGAGGGCGACAAGGACAAGGCCCTCAAGGTGCTGAAGCACGGTAACGAGGTGCTGCCCGACGAGAACTTCCCGTATGTGGCGGTGATGTCCAACATTTACGGCTACACCCACGGCTGTCTCACCTACATGGAGGACTTCTTCCGCGTGGGCACCGATGCCGCCAACCAGGAGGGCATGAAGATGGCCAACAAGATCTTCGACGAGCAGGTCGCGCTCTTCAACTGGTACAACAACTGCGACGAGCGTACGCTCAACTACCGCAGCAGCGATATCCATTACGACTTCCTGTTCCTGCACTACATGATGAACAACATCAAGTATCCGGACAACAGCCTGACGAATCGCTATAAAGAGCTGAAGATCAACAATGTGGCGGAGAATTATGCCAAGTCGCTGCAGAGTTCCATCGCCGCGCAGCTGCGCAAGGCCGAATTCGACCAGCAGTCGGTGGCCGGCTCCCTCCAGGAGCTGCATCAGCTGAGGGAGGTTGCCGATATGATCGGCGACAACGCCACGGCCCAGAAGATCCAGGGCATCGCCACCTCGCAGATCGACATGATCAGCGCGCTCTCCCCCGAGATGGGCGCCGCCTTCCGCCAGTTCTACAACGGCATGGACCGCCGGGAGCAACCCGCCCCCGAGGAGCCTGACGGCGAAATGGCTGACAACGAATAACCCCCTGTAGAGACGCGGCGTGCCGCGTCTCTTTTTTTGTATTTGAGTTTCCGCCAGCTCCTGTTGTCGCCGGCGGAATGACGACGATGGCGCACTAAGGTGACACATGGGAAAAAGAAGGGCGGCGAAGAAAAGGTGTCTGGCAACGGAACGCCCTCACCCGCCGCCCTTCTTTTTCCCTTTTTTGTTCCTTCGGTGGCCCGTCATTCCGCTGCCGACGTCAGGAGGCGGCGGAACCTCTATCTCGCCAGTGCGTGTTGTCAGGAGGCGGCGGAACCCCCACCTCGCCACCGCCTGCTCCTGCGGCGTCGCCCCTTTCGATAACGTGCAGGTTGTCGTTGTCGTAACCCAAAAAATCCTATCTTTGCCCCCGATTTCTAAAACCACCCTCATTATGAAAAAATTTGCAGTAATACTGTGCGGCTGCGGCACGTTGGACGGCAGCGAGATACATGAATCCGTGATGACCCTTTTGGCCATTGACCGCAACGGCGGTGAATACCAGATTTTCGCTCCCGACGACTGGCAATACCATGTCGTGAACCATGTCACCGGACAGCCGATGGACGAGCGGCGCAACATGCTTTTGGAGGCGGCGCGCATCGCCCGCGGCAACGTGAAACCCATTGAGGAATGTCGCGTGGAGGATTTCGACGCCCTGGTTTTCCCCGGCGGCAACGGTTCCGCCAAGAACCTCTTCACCTACGCGTACGAGGGTGCGAACTGCACCGTCCGAGAGGATGTGGCGGCTGTCATCCGCGCCTTCCACAATGCCGGGAAACCCGTGGGTGCCCTTTGTATCGCTCCTGTGATGATTGCCAAAGTGTTGGGTGATGTTACCATCACCGTGGGCAGTGACCCCGGCACGATCCGCAACGTGGAATCCTTCGGCACGAAACACGAGATCACCGTCCAGAAAGGTGTCTGCGCCGACATCGCCAACAAAGTTTTCACCACCCCCTGCTACATGCTCCCTGCCCGCATCAGCGACATCGCCGATTGCGCGGATAATCTGGTGAAATCCATGTTGCAGGTCATGTAGGGGCGAATAATTATTCGCCCCTACAATTCCAAATCCCATGAACAACATAGTTCTTGTCGGATTTCCGGGTGCAGGCAAGACCACCGTTGGAAGGCGGATGGCCGAGCGGTTGGGTATGACCTTCATCGACCTGGACCTTTACATCGAGGAGAAATATCACACGGCGGTTCCCCTGCTGTTCCAACGGTACGGGGAACCGGCGTTTCGGACGTTGGAGTATGCTGCGCTGAAGGAGGTCCTGGAGGCTGACAATGCGGTTATCGCCACCGGTGGCGGCACCCCTTGCCATCACGATGCCATGACCCTCATCAACTCCCGTGCCCACAGCGTCTATCTGAAATTCAGCGAGGAACAGTTAGTGGATCATCTGTTGCATTCCAAGAAGAAGCGTCCTCTTACCCAGCACCTCTCCGAGCCCGACCTCCGCGCATACGTACACAACACCTTAGCGGAGCGCGAGGCTTTCTATCTCCTCGCGCACGAGATTCTCACGCCATCGATTTAGTAGCGTGCCTGACGGCTTGCGCCCCGTTGTTACCAGATTGCATGCACTAACGGAAGAGCCACCTCCATTCCGTTTGGCGGTCAGGGGAGATGTTAACTCGCAAGTGCAGGCGAGAACGAGTGTGGCGGGCTGTGGCTCGCGAGAGCAGGTATGCCAAACGGAATCTGGGACTCGCAAGGGCACGCAACTTAAACCGAACAACCAAAATTTTCCCCTGCAAAAAAAATTCTCACATAATAAAATATTTTGTATCTTTGCCGCGCAGAAAGTATCATCCACTTTCTGTAGGGTGGTGGGTAAGTGCCGCTGGGTCAGATGGCGACCCCAGGTTCCGAAAAGAACTTCTTTTTCTGGAATCCCCTTTTTTGTCACTTCTTGCACACGCAAGGAGGAATAAAAGAATTGCCCTCACCCCACCAACCCCTAACCTCCTAACTGTGAAACCGCCTAACCATGTAACCACCTAACCACGTAACCACCTAACCACGTAACCCTTAACCCCTCAACCCTCAACCTTAAACCTTAAACCCTCAACCTTAAACCTTAAACCCTCAACCTTAAACCTTAAACCCTCAACCCTCAACCTTAAACCTTAAACCCTCAACCTTAAACCTTAAACCCTCAACCTTAAACCTTAAACCCTCAACCTTAAACCTTAAACCCTCAACCTTAAACCCTCATGAATATCGCAGTAGCAGGCACCGGCTATGTCGGGCTTAGTATCGCCACCCTGTTGGCGCAACACAATCATGTCACCGCCGTGGATGTCATCCCCGAAAAGGTGGACCTTATCAACAACCGCAAATCGCCCATCCAGGACGAGTATATCGAGAAATACCTCGTCGAGAAGGAACTCGACCTCACTGCCACCCTCGACGGGGCGGCCGCCTATCGCGATGCCGAGTTCGTGGTCATCGCCGCCCCCACCAACTACGACCCGCAGAAGAACTTCTTCGACACGAGTCATGTGGAGGAGGTCATCGACCTGGTCCTCAGCGTCAACCCCGATGCGGTGATGGTCATCAAGAGCACCATCCCCGTGGGCTACACCCGCTCGCTGTACGTCAAGTACCGCAAGCAAGGTGCGCAGAAGTTCAACCTCCTCTTCTCGCCCGAGTTCCTGCGCGAGAGCAAGGCCCTTTACGATAACCTCTACCCCAGCCGCATCATTGTGGGCTGTCCCAAGCTCATGCCCGGCGAACACTATGAGGAGGAGAACGAGGCCATCAACGCCCTTACCAACATCGACTGGCTCACCGAAAAGGCCCACCAGTTCGCCCAACTGCTCGCGGAAGGCGCTATCAAGCAGGATGTGCCGACCATCTTCATGGGCATGAAGGAGGCCGAGGCGGTGAAACTCTTCGCCAATACCTACCTGGCCCTCCGTGTCAGCTACTTCAACGAGCTGGACACCTACGCCGAGGTCAAGGGGCTCGACACCCAGGCCATCATCGACGGCATCTGCCTCGACCCGCGCATCGGCAGCCACTACAACAACCCGAGCTTCGGCTACGGCGGCTACTGCCTGCCCAAGGATACGAAACAGCTCCTCGCCAACTACGAGGATGTGCCCGAAGACCTCATCCGCGCCATTGTGGAGAGCAACCGCACCCGTAAGGACTTCATCGCCGACCAGGTGCTCAAAAAAGCGGGCTATTACGACTACTACGACGCCGGACAGTACAATGCCGCCCAGGAACGCCGCTGCGTCATCGGGGTCTATAGACTTACGATGAAATCCAACAGCGACAACTTCCGCCAGAGCAGCATCCAAGGGGTGATGAAGCGCGTCAAGGCCAAGGGCGCGGAGGTCATCATCTACGAACCCACCCTCCCCGACGGCACCACCTTCTTCGGCAGCCTCGTGGTGAACGACCTCGCGAAGTTCAAGTCCATGAGCCAGGCCATCATCGCCAACCGCTACGATTCCTGCCTCGATGACGTCAACGATAAAGTTTACACACGAGATATTTTCAAACGCGATTAAAATAGTTTAAGGTTTAAGGTTTAAGGTTTATGGAAGGTGGGTCTTGATGTTGTTTTGTTGAGTTCGGAAATGTAGAAATTTCGTAAGCCTGATAGCATTTTGGAAATATGTATGAATTGAGGTCGTAGTTTTTCCAAAGTTATTTCAGATAGATACCCTAAATCGACAGCATTTTGCAGTTCGCTAAAGACCTCCATTAAAGAGCCAAAGGATATGCCAATAAAATATACCTTTTCTTTTAAGGAAAACCTACCACATCCTTCAGCTATGTTAGCAGTTATTGATACCGCAGCTCGTCTGATTTGAGACCCTAAAGCGTATTTTTCTTCTGATGGTAATTTCTTTTGCAATTCATAGATTTGTTTTACTAACAACCTTGCATCACGGTAAACATCCAGTTTTTCAAATGAAAATTTGTTTTCTTCCATAATATTTTATTTTTAAAGTATTAAGTTTTACAATCATCCATTAAACGATGATATGATAAAGTTATTGTAAACTCCAAAATATTTTTTTCAACCTCAACCCTCAACCTTAACCCTTAAACCTTAAACCCTCAACCTTAACCCTTAACCCTTAAACCCTCAACCTTAAACCTTAAACCCTCAACCTTAAACCTTAAACCCTCAACCTTAAACCTTAAACCCTCAACCTTAAACCTTAAACCCTCAAC
>CAJOKR010000047.1 GCA_905235135.1 uncultured Bacteroidales bacterium | reverse complement strand
CAGCGATACGATAATGCCTGTTGCATGGGATATTCACCAAGGTTTCACTCACTTAGTGGGCCGTAAACGTCCCAACGGCTATGGTCTGTATGATATGAGCGGCAATGTGGCAGAATGGTGCAGCGACTGGTTCTCCCCCGATTACTATGTTCCGGATTCATTATATTACCGGCCCATTGGTCCTCAAACAGGTGAGTTTAAAGTGCTGAAAGGGGGCTCTTGGGGTTCTTCAACGCTTCGGTTTTTGGAAGTGGACACAAGGGTCGGGTGCCGCCCGGAATACATTTCCAATGGTATTGGGTTCCGTTTGGCGATGGATGCCTATTAAGTATAAAAATGAGCAAACAAAATCTATTACACACCAAATGAGCATTACAAAAAGATTACGAAGCAATGAATACATCCACCCAAGATTCTCCATTTGAAATACGTTTATATATATAGAAGTATTTCATCAAAACCTTAACCATTATGAAAAAACTGACCTTGACCATCCTGTTGGTTGCCGCCGTGGCGGCAGCGTGGGCGCAGAAGCCCGACAAGAAAACCGCGAAGTTGGAGAAACAGCTCGTGGGGACTTTCGTGGAGATTCCGGGCGCCCGTTTCTTGACTCGTAACGCCAAAGGGGACACGATGCGGGTAGCCCTCGCACCGTTCCGCATGTTGGAAACGGAAGTAACCAATGCCTCATACAACCTCTTCCTTGACGACCTAAAGGCGCAGGGACGAATGGCCGACTATGAGAAGGCGAAGATTGACACTGCCCGGGCGATTTTGGTAACTCATTATGGCACCCATCCAGCATTTCCTCCACTTCCTCCATATCCCGTGTCCTGCATCAGTCATGATGGCGCGATGCTGTTTTGCCGCTGGCTTACGGAAAAAATGGGCGGTAACGAATGGGAATACACCCTGCCTACCACAGACCAGTGGAAACATGCCGCCCATGGTGGTTTAATCTATAACACATACCCAATGGGGTGCCCATATCTCACCAATCGTAATGGGGAACCTTTATACAACTTTTTAAGGCTCGGTGAAGAAAGTATCACCAAGCAGGATGGAAAGTATGTCGTAGTGATAAACTATGATCCTTTTCATTATATTGATAATCTTCCGGATCCAGCCAAATCGCGTCATCCCAACAATTACGGTCTGTACAATATGAGTGGCAACGTGGCGGAGATGGTCTATGAGCGGGGTGTCGCGTTCGGCGGCAGCTACCTCGATCCCGGCTACGACATCCGCATCGACAGCGAGAAGCCTTACGACAGTCCCTCCCCGCTGATCGGCTTCCGGGTGATTGCGGTGAGGAAGAAGCAATTATGAATGTTGAAAAAAACAACTATAAAATTAAAATTTTAGTTGTGTAATTAAAATAATAATTGTATCTTTGCCGCCGTTAAAAATGATGAACCAAAAATCACCGAACAATGAACAACGCCGTCATCAAATTAGCCCTCCTGTTCCTGCTCCCATTAGGGTTTGTTAAGGGACAAGAGATTCCCAACACGCTTACACCGGAGCAGAAGGCATACGAGCTTTCGCTGATATGGAAGGAGATGTCCTATAACTTCGCCAATATGGACAATTGTCAGGGACTGAACGTGGACAGTCTCTATGCCGCCTATATCCCCAAGATTCAGCGGACAAGGGACGATTTCGAACACTACCTGACGATGCAGGAGTTCTTGGCGCATTTCCATAACAACCACACTTACTGCATGATGCCGCAACAACTAATGCCTTCGTTGGCGATGATTCGACTACAGACGGAGTACAGAGACGGCAAGATTTATATCCGCAATATCAGCTCTCAATACGCCGACAAGGTTTCAGTTGGGGATGAAATTGTCCGTATAGATGGGGTTCCTGCAGTGGAATGGTTCACGCAAATTGTAGCGCCACTGATTTCTTGCACCAATCAGGAGACACTGCTTGAAGCCGCGATGTTCACGTCGAATGCCTTGCATCCCATGATTTTCCAACCGAAAAGCTATAACACAAAGCTGGAAATGGAGGTAAAATCGGGAAATGGGCTCAAGAAGCTGTTGATAGGTTACGACTGGCTTTTTTCTCCATCAAAAGAACAAGAAGAGGAACAGTTGAAATACCATTGGATGGCGACAGAAAGCGAAAACTTGGCTGGAAATAATAATCTGTTTGTGTTTTTTCCGACACAAGATGCTGCATATCTGCGTATCGACGATTGCAATGCGGCCACAGCGGACACTTTCATGAAATATTTCCCCACAATTAACCAAAATATGCATTTCGTTCTGGATTTGCGCAACAATTTGGGGGGCGACGGCAGAGCCTACTCTCCCATAACACCTTATCTTGTTGATAAAGATTCGATTATGTTGTCGGGAATGCTATTGTCACGGGTCAACAATTCCGCCTATCGGGCTTGGGCGGCTGCGAGAATGCTGTATGGAGATCCTGAATCCATGGATGAATACACCAAACGGGTCTATTGTCCTCATCTATTCAATAATGCGTTCGATACCATCCAAGCAACCACAGTGGCGAACGGGAACCCGGACTCGCAACGGTATCATGGGAAAGTTTACGTCTTAGTCGGTCCGCGCACCGCCTCTGCCGCAGAGGGTTTCGTGATGCAGCTCGTGCAAAGTCCGAACGTGTGCGTTGTGGAAAGACCACTGCGGGTGCTACGGGTCAGCCGCTTGTGGTACCGCTCCCCTCGGGCATCATCTGCATGATCAACTCGTTCAGAAGCTTCGACACCCGCGATCGCGACTGCTCGAACGGAATCGCTCCCGATATTGTGATGGATTTCGGGAATAGCAGCATCGAGGAAGTTGTGAAAATGGTGGTGAAACGATGAAAAGATTCTCTTCCTTGAGCAGCCTCGGAGAGGCAAGACGCACGCAGTGCAATTAACACCATACAAGCGAAGCGCAGTGTGGTGACTGACGAGAACACGAATCTGCGGCAGCGTCTCGGAGAGACGCTACCTTTTCCTGTCCAAAAGTAGCCGGCATCTGAAAAAGTTGTATCTTCGCGGCGAAAATCACTCATACCCATTCATTATGAAGAACGCGTTGCTTTCAATCATTTTGATCACGTTGTCGTTCCCCCTGTTTTCGCAGAACGACACCCTCACGTTCACGCTGCGAGGGGTGCGGTTTGACATGGTGAAGATAAAGGGTGCCACCTATCAGAAGCCCAATTATTATGGGGACACGATGAATTGCTCGAATTATCACGTTCCCAAATCAGTGAAATACGAGAACTCCATGAACGGCTACAGCACCATCGTGCTGTCAAGCTACTACATTGGGAAATTCGAGGTGACGCAGGATCTGTATCAGGCCGTGCTGGGCAAGGAAAGCAATCATTCCTATTACCCTTACAGCTATAATACAAACGCACGGTCATGGAAAATGGTGAAGGACGAGGGACCCTTCTTGCGATACCCTGTCGATCGTGTGACTTGGAAGGATGCCCAGCGGTTTCTTGATTCGCTGAATGCCATCACGGGGCTGCATTTCCGGCTGCCCACCGAGGCGGAATGGGAATATGCCGCTTCCGGCGGGGAGTTCGAATACAAATACAGCGGTAGCAACACCTATATGGACGTGGCCTGGGGCTGGGACAACGGCATGGCGCGGTCGCATGTGGTCGGACTGCTGCAACCGAACAAATTCGGGCTTTACGACATGAGCGGAAATGTCAGGGAGTGGTGCTCCGACTGGTTCTCGCCCTATTATTACAAGCCGAACGCGACATACAAAAATCCGAAAGGCCCGTCAAAAGGCACGCTTAAAATCCTGAAAGGCGGTTCCTGGGGCAGTGAAATAGAGAGAACCTTGGAATACTTTGCACGTGCAGGCTGCGACACTTCCCTTATTGCCAAAGACATGGGTTTCCGCATCGTGCTTGACGGCAATTCTCCCACCAATAAAACGAACTTTTAGAATATGAAACGACAGTCATTAATTATTTTGCTTTTGGGGGCGAGCGTTTGCCTCTCTTGGGGACAGAACAACCCAAAAAAGTATTACGAATACATCAACGAAGCCGAGTTGGCCTATCTCCAAATGAGCGACGACAACGATTTGGGGCAAAAGGCGGCAAACTGTTATGAGAAGGCCTTTGCCGCGAACCGGCCCTTCTCGAAAGACTTGCGCTATTACCTGTTTCTGTATTCCGACAACAAGCAAGGACGTTTGGATGTCGCCTTGGAATGCGCCCACACTCTGGCCCAAAGGGGAATGTTGTGGCCGAAATGGTATGATGCGGACACGGCCTTCCAGCGGACGTTGTACCTGATTAAGGACACCACACGGGTTATCACCGACCCTGAGCTTGTGGCGGCATTGGACTCGTTACGCACTCGGGACCGAAATTTCAGGAATAGCGTAAGGCGTTGGGATGATGAAACCTTTCAAGCGGTAGCCGCTTTGGATTCCGCCAATATGCAATCACTGGTCGAATTATTCCAGCGGTATGGCCACCTCAACGAAGACAATGCAGGGGAACTGTATGCCAGCACCGTCGAATTACTTTTTATCCACAACAGCAAGACCCGAATCGCTGAACTGCCCTTTGACCTCATAGAGAAGGCGGTGAAAGAAGGCACCTACGACGCCCGGAGCTACATGGATTTCTACGATGAGTGCCTGAATTGGAGATGGGACAGGGAATCCGCTTTCCAGTCAAGGTATGGCCTCGGATTCAGCAGCCACATTGTCATCGGAAACACGTTGTTCATCTACCCGACCGGCGATGTCAAGGAAATTGATGCCAACCGCAGGGCGTTGGGCGTGTCCGAGACCCACGCCGACTACGAGAAAAAGCTGGAGAGTGCCTTCCTGATGAACGGGGCGGGTTTTGTCCCGCGATTGAACATCGAGGACTGGGGCGGCGAGGAAGAGGACGCCCAGGCCGCCGCCGAAGCCCGCGCGGACATCGACTCCGGCAAGGTGAAAGGGCGGTACGTCATCAAGCCATGAAGACGTGTGCGTAAAGAGCTTCGGGAATTGTTGGAACAGATAGAGCGGTTGGCGCCGAAGTGAAACGGTGAGAAATTTTTGTATTTTTACGACGAATGTCCGGCAATATTACCATAAATTCGGAATAAAAACAATAAATTCTGTATTTAACTAATTGTTTGATATGAAAATAGAAAGGCCTACTTACACCAAAACCTTAACCTTTATGAGAAAAACAACCCTGACCCTCCTTTTAATCGCCGCGGCAACAGCGACTTGGGCGCAACGGTTCGACTGTCTGCCAAAAAACGCATCGCTGGCATGCGAAGCGGTCAGGGCGCACCAATCCGGCGACTGCGTGACGGCATACCCCTTGTTCTGTGCGGCCGACTTCGTAGAGCCCGTGGCCTATTACCCCGAGTTGCTGAAGTATCACTCCTGCGCGGAAAGGGTCGGCGATTCCGCAAAGGCGAAAAGGCTGCTGTACCGGCTTGTCCAATCAAACGGGTTTGACAGAGAGTCTTTTGACAGGTGGCTTGGCGGTTTCAACCTGCAAGCAAGAAGCTACTGGCCGGAACTGGACTCCCTTATCCAAATCACCGAGAGCCGAAGATGTCGGCCTTTCATCGATTCTTTGGATGCCATGGTCAGAAAGGACCAAGGTGTTCGAATGAGGATTGAGGCGGAAGGATGGAGTGAAGATATCCGCGACCAGATGATTGCCATTGACTCGGCCAACACGGCTGATTTGCAGGCGTTGATTGCCCAGTATGGCTTTCCCTCTTGGCATCTTGTCGGGCAAAAAGGGGCGGAAAACGCATGGTTGATAGCCCAGCATTCGTTTTTCTATTTGCCGGAATATTTGAAAAGATACCGTCAGGCCGTTCTGGAAAACGATGCGGAAAGGCGGTTACTCGCCTATATGGAAGACCGGTTTTTGATGATGCAAGGGCGCCCTCAAATTTACGGCACACAGATGGCAGGAATGGGCGACGACATGGGCTATTATCCTATCATGGACATGGAAAACCTCGACCGCCGTCGGGCAGCCATGGGTATCAGGCCATTTTCCGATTATGTGAAGAGCTGGGGGCTTGACACCTTGTTCATCTGTCCCGATTATCTGGATTATCTGACCCAATATTATCCCAACAACACCAATATGTATGTCGGCATTGAAGCCCATTGGAGCAACAGGGACATGAAAGGGACAAACGAATGGTATTTCGATCAGCGGTTTTACGACTTTCCCCGGGATTTGGAGGTGTTGGCGACATACTATTTGGAAGGCGACACGGCCATAGCGGTTCAGCAAGCGAAGAAAATGGTGCTTTGCGGGAAACGCTTGGACGAAAAGTGGAATCTCCCGCAACTTTTGATGGATTCCGTGAAAGCCAACTACGATGAATTGCGTGCTGATTATGAGTGGCTTATGACGAAAGCCGGCGACGCGATGCTGAATGCCATCACCTCGTTCGACACCCTTGAGAAGGTGCTGAACAGCGGTTTTTATCCCCGCTATACCTACGATGCGTGGAACGGGCACATCAAGGAACTCATCGCACAAAAGGCGGCAACATTGTCGCAAACGGATTACCAGACCTTTTTCGAGTGGCTTCTCGAACAGGTCAACATGGGCAACTACCACCTTTTCGACTATGCCGAGCTGTATGACGATGTCTATCACCGGCTTTTTGGCGAATCCTACTATGGGCAGAAGCTCTTCGCGCCCGATGTCCCGTTGTATGACCCGCAACGGGTGGATGAGCGACGCTCCGCCATCCGGCTGCCGCCTTTGGAGGTGTGGCAGGGGATAAGGGAGCATGTTTCCCATATAGAATAAACATCTTCCTTGAGCAGTCCCGGAGGGACAACACGCACGCAGTGCAATTAACCCCATACAAGGCGATAGCCGCAGTGTGGGGTGGTGGACGCGGCACTGTGGCGGCGTCTCGGAGAGACGCAACTCTTCTTGTTCAAAAGTAGCCAGTATTTGAAAAAGTTGTATCTTTGCGGCGAAAAAAAGATATATGACTGCAAAACACATATTGGAGAAATTAAAGGAGACTGCTCAAAAGTCTCTTCCTCTTGGTGGCATGGCCCTCCTGTTTGGTTCCCAAGCAAGAGGAACGGCCACTGATGGCTCCGATTGGGATGTGTTGATAGTTCTTGACAAAGATAAAATCACCTATCAAGACTATGCCGAGGTGGCCTATCCTTTCGACCAGCTCGGATGGGAGGTGGATGCTATGATCAGCCCGGTCATATATACAAAGAGAGATTGGGAGAAGGCAAGTTTCACACCATTTTATAAAAATGTCATGCGGGAGGGCGTGTTGTTATGAGTCTATCGAATGAGGAACGACAGGCCGTTGTGAAACATCGGTTTGAAAAATCGCACAAGACTTTTTCCCAAGTCCAGAACATAGTTCCAATGGGATATTGGGAAATTGTGGCGAACCGTTTGTACTATGCCGCTTTTTACGCAGTTTCCGCTTTACTGATACACAAAGGCTTGACCGCACAAACGCACCACGGGGTCATGCATTTGTTCGGACTTCATTTCATTAAAACTGGGTTAGTGGACAATCGTTTCGGCACCTTGTATGGCAGATTGTTCTCCTTACGACAAACAGGTGATTACAGCGACACCTTTGACCTGACAGAAGAGGATGTCACCCCTCTGATTATCCCGACTGGAGAATTGATTGATGTTATTGAAGAAATGATATCCGAAGAGTAACGGTTGTTGACCAACTTTTTAATCGCCTAAGTAATAGCGACTTGTCCGCAGAACCCCGACAAGAAAACCGCGAAACGGCAAGGAGGCGGAGATGGTCTATGAGCGCGGCATTGCGTTCGGTGGCAGCTTCTTTGAACAGCCCCGTCAGGGGCAAAAGCTCGGTAAAGACTAACACAATAATTGTATTGTTACACCGTTCATAATATCGAACCAAAAATCACCGAATTATGAAAATCAATCCGTTGATAATCTTGGGTTTAGCGTTACTCTCTGTTTCGTGCAACAGCCATGATGCCCGAAAAGGAAATACCTTGCCAGCTGCGAAAACCGACACTATCCCGTTCACCATGGTGGATACATTCCCGTCGGGTGTGGTACTGGCTCCTGATTTCAACCGCATCATAGTGGAAGTCGGCGTTAACGACACCGTTCTGCGGATGCCTGGCTCCTTGTGGATCTGGGTGCTGTGTTTTCGATATGGTATAAAGATTTCCGAATGCAACTTACGACCGATTCCTTAAAACAGGATACGTCTTCACAAGCATACGATTTGCTGCGGAAAACGAATCAGCTCAACGATCAGTTCCTCCCCATCACGGATGATTACAACATTAAGGAAGACGGCTTGCTTGGCATGGATTACCTCTCGCAACACAATGTCATTTTCGACTACCCACACAACAAGCTGTACTTGAAGCCGAATGATAAATAACCCCTTTTTACGTTAAGTGTTAATGGATATTTCAACAAAAACGCATCTTAAGATGAAAACCAAACCGACATTTCTGCTTGCGCTGGCACTTCTGACGGCTTGCGGTTGCTGTTTCGCGCAGTCGGGGAGCGACAGCGGCGTTGCGGCAACGTCACAGAATGGCAAGCACTCATTCTCCGCCTATCCTCCGGGCACGAAGTTAGTTCACACGAATCTGGTGACCCTGAACGGCGACACTCTCAAGAGTGCCGTTTTGGACAGTTCTGTGGTCTGGTACAACTTTTGGCACACGCGCTGCAAGCCCTGCATCATTGAAATGGAGGAACTTGACCGCATTGCGTCGGCGTACAAGGATAATCCCACGGTGAAGTTCATAGCGATTGCGTGCGATGATTCGGCCAGCGTCGCGGAGTTTCTGAAAACGCACCGCTTTGGATTTCAGATTGTGGCTTTGCCCAAAACGGATTTTATGAACACTTTCAGGGTCTCCCTTTTCCCCACAAATCTCCTCGTCGATGCGAAACAGACGGTTCTTGTTGAGAAAATCGGCGGCACGCTGAGCGCGGAAGGCGTGCGCGAAGAGCTTCGGGAGTTTTTGGAACAGATAGAGCGGCTGGCACCGAAGTGAAAACGTTAAGAAATGTTTTTCGTTGTTGCCTTTTACATTAATTGTGTATTTTTGCACGCAGAAACCAATATAAAAAAATGAACTATGACATTCCTGAACAAGTTCCACAAAGAAGTGACGGAACGCAAGATACGGAAAATCATCGCATCGCAGAAATCGCCGATGAGCTCGAGCGACTTTGCGAAGTATTTGAAACGCAATCTGGCGTTAGCAAAACAGATGTAAACCACTTGGAGACAGAACAGCGGGCTGCTGAACAAATGGCAAAAGCCCGTGGGTTCTGGATTCCCATGATGGATGTTTTCAATCTTGGCGTGCCTGGTCCAAGCGGTAACGAAAACGACACATACGTTGCGGACAGTTGCAAACGCGCAACCAGCCAAACAGATTTTGATTGACACCTATATGGCAGCTCTTGGATTTGAGAAAATGACAGAAGAAGGACATTTTACTAACGGGGAATTTGAGGCATGGGACCTGCTCCCTCGGAATGTATTAGTGGACGATGAGGGTGACCTCTTTGTGGTTGATGCTGAAATCAAGAGAGTGTAATAACTCCCCGCCGCCCTTGTTTTCCCCCTCCTTTCGTCCGAAAGCGCGCACCATTCCGCGAACACAGTGAGCGAGCGGAACCTCCTCCTCGTCAGTGTAATATAGGCCGCTCGCACACCAACCTTATGCAAAACAATCGAAAAATAAAGTACTCTCCCACCCAAGATTCTCCCCACAAAATACGTTTCTCTATATAGAAACATTCACCAAAACCTTAACCTTTATGAGAAAAATAACCTTAACCATCCTTCTGCTCGCTGCAGTGGCGGCGACGTGGGCGCAGAAGCCCGACAAAAAAACCGTGAAATTAGAAAAACAGCTTGTGGGCGCTTTCGTGGAGGTGCCGGCGGGGCATTACACGATTCGCAATAGCCACGGAGACACCACAAAGGTGACCATAGCGGCATTCCGAATGTTGGAGACGGAAGTGACCAACGCATCGTACAACCTCTTTCTTGAGGATTTGAAAGCACAGGGACGCATGGCCGACTATGAAAAGGCCAAAATTGACACTGCCCGGGCGATTTTGGTAACTCATTACTCCACTCATCCAGCATTACCGCCATTACCTCCATATCCCGTGACCTGCATCAGCCATGAGGGTGCGATGCTGTTTTGCCAATGGTTGAATGAGAAGATGGGCGGAGAGTATGAATACACCTTGCCTACGGAAATGCAGTGGAAATATGCCGCCCATGGCGGAGTGATGTATTGGTCTTATCCACTGGGGCCATTTCTCACCAATCGAAAAGGGAATCCTTTATACAACTTTTTAAGATTCGGTGATGAAAGTATCTCCATGCAGGATGGAAAATATGTCGTCGTGATAAACTATGATCCTTCTCATTATGACGATAACCTTCCGGATCGAGCCAAATCGCATTATCCTAATAATTACGGTCTGTACAATATGAGCGGCAACGTGGCGGAGATGGTATATGAGCGCGGCATCGCGTACGGTGGCAGCTACCTTGACCCCGGCTACGACATCCGCATCGACAGCGAGAAACCCTACGATGCCCCGTCCCCGCTGATCGGCTTCAGGGTGATTGCGGTGAAAAAGAAATGATGAAGATTTAACGATGAAAAACGCCATCATTCTTTTGACGATGACAACCGCCATCATCCTTTTGGTTCCAAAAGGGGTGATAGCCTCTGATTTTTCAGCCTTCGCTCACGACACCATATACAAACCCGGAAACATCTTTATATTTGAAGCGAAAGTGGACTCCGTCAGCAAGAACACGCAGCGTTCATGTTTCATTGTCATGCGCGTCCTTGACAAGGAAATGTACCATCAAGGGGTGATTACGTATGACTATTACGACTCCTTTCCCGATGATCTTACTGCCTTGGATTCGACATCCTCAGTGAACAAAGACGGTTTCATTGAAACCACGGAAATCCTTGAAAACAGCAAGCTTTTATGGATTCATCCCCCGAGAACTCACGGATTTGGCATAACCCAATATTTCCCTTTCCCGGAAATTCAGAATCCGGTTAAAATCGGAAAAAGATACAGGCGTTCATTCCTGTCGTTCAACGATCCCTTATGCCACTGTACCTTATTGTTGCGCTATAAAATGCACTATTTGTCTTTCTCCCAATGGAAATATCAGAACCGGCTTGTCGAGGTTTGCGAACAAACGGGGTTTGCGAAGTCTTCCAAAGGAGAATTTTCTGTCACATATCGTTACAATGACGAATTAGGACTCGTGGCGGCTGTCTATGATTTCAATCATGAAGTTCAAATACGGTTGTCGTTGATTGATGTGATAAAGCCTGAGTGATAAAGCGATTCCTCTCGGTTTTGTCAGAAAGTTCTATCTTTGCGGCAGAAAAGCAACCAATAAAATGATTTTTTTTGTAAGGATTTTCGGCCGATGTTGTCCAATGCCATAAAAATCCAAAATACGGTCAGATGAAAAGCGTGAAGGAAAAGCAATTCGAGGAACTGGTGAAACAGTACAAGCGGACGATCTACTCCGTCTGCTACATGTTCTCCCGCGACAACGAGGAGATCAACGACCTGTTCCAGGAAATCCTCGTCCGGTTGTGGTTGGGCTTCGACCAGTTCGAGCATCGCAGTGGCGTGAACACGTGGGTGTATCGCATCGCGCTCAACACCGCCATCAACGGCAGCAAATGGGCGAAACGCCGTCCGCAGACCGTCCCGCTCAGCACCGACATCGACCCCTACGACCCGCAGGACACCTCCCTCGAACAGATCCGCCAGCTCTACGACCTCATCCACCAGCTCGACGTGATGGACCGCGGCCTTGTACTCCTGTGGTTGGAAGGCATCGGCTACGACGAAATCGCCGCCATTATGGGCATCTCCGTCGCGAATGTCGGGATCAAACTGCACCGTATCAAGGAGAAATTGGTCCAAAAAGCGAAATCCATCACCCCGTAATCCTTATCATCATGGAAGAGAAAAAACAAAACCAGGAAATGGAGCTGTCGGCGTTGCAGAGGCAATACAAAACGCTCCAGGAAAAGTTCAACCAGCAGGAAATCGTCAACAACGACCTGATTCACAAGATGCTGCATTCGAAAATATCGGACTTCAAACGCCGCAATATGGAAATCGTGCTCACCTACGGGCTACTCGCCGCTGCGGTCTGCTGGAGCTGGTATTGCTTCGAACTGCGATTTTACTTCATGGCCGTCTCCGTGCTCCTGTTCCTGTTCATCGGGCTTTTTGAGCTGCTAAGTTGCAGGAAAGTACTGAAAATCAACACTGAAGATGCAGATATTCAAACCCTTATCCAAAAAATGAAGTGTGCGCAGACCCGTTTCTCCTTGGTTTGGATTATCGGAGTGCTTACCCTCTGTCTATGGACGATGTGGTTTGTGATTGAGTTGGATGTCAATCGTGAAATGGTCTATCAGCGACCTTCGTTTGCCATTGTAGCGGCCATCCTCACGATATCCATCGTCCTGACAATAGGCTACATAGACCGGCTTTCCAAGATGAGCAACGAGCTTTTGGAGCTGACCGCGCGATTGAACGGCAGCGAGACCGCAGAAATGCCCACCTATCGTCGTGGAGGGGCTTACTGGTCAGGCGTTGTCCTGCTCGTGTTAAGCCTTGTTGGCCTCGTCTTAAAACTGATGCATTGGCCTCTCGCCAACTGGACCTATTTGATAGCGGGTTTTTCTGGTATGGTGTTTGTCCTGCTGACCGCACGCCATCTGGTGCGGGTCGCCCCTGACGAGCGATCAGCTATCCGAATTGCAGAGGTTGGATGTCTGTTTCTTGTTGCCTGCATGTCATTAAAGATATTGCATATTCCATTCGGAAATCTCTCCGGCATAGTCGGTTTCTCGCTCCTTGTCGTCGCTTTCCTCGTCCGGTTGCTGAAGTCGCGGCGTGGAAAAAGGCA
>CAJOKR010000046.1 GCA_905235135.1 uncultured Bacteroidales bacterium | reverse complement strand
CAAGGAGAGGATACGCCGTGCGGGTGCGAAAATCCGTGCCGAGGTCGAAGCGGAGCAAGCCAAACAGAAGGAAGAGCTCCAGTTTAAGGAGGACCAAGCTGTCGAGATGCCGGACTTAGGCTTCAAAGTGTTCCGTCTTTCGGAAAGCAACTTCAAGCAGTGGCGCGAGATAAAAGGCTCCAACAAAGAGGAATGGAAACAGCAGATGCTGGACTTCATTAATCCCGTGGCCGAAAACGCCACCACTGACAACATGGTGTATGAATTGCTATTGAAGAGCGGCAAGAGCCTGACCAGCACCATCGAACACCAAAACGGCTACCATGCCATCAACGGCAAAGAACTGACACTGATGCTCGAAACCGCCACTCAGGAGGTGGTGGATGCCATTCTCGCCGGGCATCCGCAAAAAGTAATCGCCTTAGACAACCTGTTCGAAGGCAACGACCAACTGAAAACCAACACCGCCCTGCAAATGCGAGACGCTGGAGTGGAGTTTAGGACGATATGAAAGGAGTTTTTATGAACTTACAAGAAATATACACCAAGTTAAAGCTGACGGAAGATAGCCTTATTCGGGTGTCTGCTGATAAAGATTGGCAGAAAAAGGTTGCTCTTCCGAGTCGCATCTACCGCTTGTTGGAGAAAAACGAGCTGCTCAAGACTTTGGATGCTTTCTTCTGTTTCGACAACAAACCGCTTATCCTGTTTTTCAATCTTGAAGATGGAAACAAGAAAAAAGAGCTTCATAAAGCCATTTGGAATTTCAACGAATCACCAATAGCCATCATTGTCGAAAACAATGCAGTTGAGATTTTCAATGGTTTTTCAATTGATGAAAACACAAAACTGCTCCATTCACTAGGCGGTGCTGAGAAGTTGGATGATTTCACCTATTTTGAACTGGTTACTGGAAAGACATGGGAAAAATATCAGGAAGACCTTAGTCATAAAAATAGGGTTGATTATAAATTGTTGGAGAACATTGAGGCAGCGCAAGGTTTGATGATGAATCTTGGACTATCACAAACTTTGGTTAATGCTTTAATTGGCAAGATTATCTTCTATCGCTATTTGATAGACCGCAAGGTAAGGCTGAATTATCAGGGCAAGAAAAGGTGGGATAATAGAGACTTGTGTGAATGCTTGGCTGACAGAGATAGTTTTTTTGCCTTTGTCCGTCATTTGGAGAATAAGGAAACGGGATTTAATGGTGACATGTTCAGGATCACCCCCGAGGATTATCAACTTATTAGTCAAGATGCGCTAAATGTGCTTATTAGGCTGTTAGAGAGCGAGGACCTCGCAACCGGCCAACGTTCTTTGTTCGACATATATGATTTCTCCATCCTTCCGATAGAGTTCATAAGTAACATGTATGAAAAGTTCATCGGAGTTGACAAACAGGATAAAGAAAGTGCATATTACACTCCAACATTCTTGGTGGATTACATCGTGGCAGAAACTGTTGAGAAGCATCTGAAAGCTGATGATAAAAATTACAATTGTCGGATTTTGGATCCTTCTTGTGGCTCTGGTATTTTTTTGGTCGAGTCCTTGCGTAGGATTATAGAAAAATACATGAAGGTCAACAATATAAAGGACACCAATACAGAATCTTTCAGAGAGGGTATCAAACGATTGGTGTACGATAATATTTTTGGCATAGACAAAGACTACGATGCCATCCAAGTGGCAATATTCTCTATATATCTGACTTTACTTGACTATCAGGAGCCTGCGGATATTGAAAAATTCAAGTTCCCAAATTGGAAAGAATCTGATATGTAGCGACGCTTTTGATGTTGACAACTCAAAATTAAAGGAACTGGAAGAAAAGAAATTGCAGTTTGATTATATTGTTGGAAATCCGCCTTGGAAACGAGGCGGAATCAAAAAAGGGTCTTGTTGTGAGAAATATTTGAAGCAGCACAAGCTTCTTGACAGAGTAGGGAACAAGGAATTAGCCCAAGCTTTTGTTTTGCGAAGTATGGATTTCACCACAGCACATACTCAATGTGCATTGGTGTTGTGCAGTAAGATGCTTTACAACATTGATAGCAAAAAATTCCGCTTATATATTCTTGAACATTTATTTATCAATCAAGTTTTGGAGTTGGCTTCTGTTCGTAAAGAGGTGTTTAATAAATCCAACGATCCTGCCGTTGCTCCTGCTTGTGTATTATTTTACAAAAATGCTAATGGTGAATCAACTGATAGCAATGTCGTCAATCACATTGCATTAAAGTCAAGCCGGTTTTTCACGTTGTTTAAAGTCTTTAGTTTGACTCATAACGACATTCAAGAAATCCAACAGGATAGATTAAAGAAATACGATTATTTGTGGAAGGTATTAGTTTACGGGTCATATTTGGACTTTATTTTTATCAAACGTTTGAAAACCCACAAGACCATTATAGAAATAATCAAGGAGCAAGGGATCGTAAAACAAGGCTATAAAAACAAAGATGGCGACAAACGGATTGACACAAGTGCATTGATGGAGTGGAGTTTGTTGCAAAACAAAACAATTAAACCTTTTTATTGTTCGGGCGAATTGCTTAAATGGGATAAACCTTACGTCGGTTATATTTATAGGAGAAATAGCGAGGTTGACACAAGTATTTATACTGCTCCGTTTGTGACGATAAAAAATGGCATCCAATCTGATGATTTAAAAATCGTTTCAGCAATTTGCTTTATAAATGCGGTTTATAATGATTCAATAACTGCAATTAGCGGTATTCAAGATGAGACCGTTTTGCGTAATATTGTGGGCACATTGAATTCAAGTGTTTCCGCATATCAAAATTTGTTGACTTTCAGTTCTTCGGGAATAGAACGAGAATTTGCAAACGACAAGGAAAAACTATCTTTACCGTATTGCCATAATCTTTCCGAATTGGTAGAGGAAATGGAAAGGCTGGTAAAAGAAGAACACACTTCAACTTTAATTACGCCATCTTTAGAACAGAGTATAAAAGAACAAAGACAAAAGATTGATGAATTGATTTGCAAGGAGTTTGATTGTTCGCAATTAGAATTAGACTTAATTGATTATGCTGAAAACATTTCCATACCACTTGCTACCAAGCCGCGTGGTTATGAGAGGGTCTTTTCTGCAATTAAGTCAGACGATGCGTTATTATGCCCAAGTATATATCGACCATTTTGCTAATAGTTTCAACAGAAACGGAAAGCGGTTTATGATTGATATTCATTACTCTGAACAAATGATTGGTATGTTTTTCAGAGTGATTGATGAAAAAGATTTTACCGAAGAAATTCTTTTTTCCCAAACTGACGACAATCTGTTAGCTTTGGTAACCAAACTATCATCTCAACGAATAACGGACCGGTTGTTTGTTCAAAAGGACATTCGTGGCTTTGAGAAGGAGTTCTTCTATGTTTTCAAGCCTAATGAAAAACGCTTGTGGCATAAGGCTATTGCCCATTTGGATGTGAATGAGTTTGACGATGCAATGTTAAGAGCGGGGAGGGGGTAACTGATGGCAATGGATATGACTTTAAATGCTACAACCTTCGTATATTCTCAAATAAGGAGGGATTCATACTTTGAGTCAATACTAATCAGTTGTGTTGATGTTTATAATGATATTGTGGGGTCTCCTAACAAACTTGAAAACAATGAGAACAAAATAAGGGATAGGTTTTTGAAACTTTTACAAGATTTGAATTTTAAGCAAAGTCACAAACTGAAAAATTTGAAATTTGATAAAGAAACGTGTGAAAACACAGGTAGAGCGGATATTCGGGTTTTGCCGACAAAAGCCGAATATATAAACGACGAGGAATATTATATCATTGAATGCAAAAGGCTTGATTCAAAAAACCTTTACGGTACATCAGGACTTAATGCTGAATATGTAAAAAATGGCATTTGCCGTTTCGTTTCAGGATATTATTCAACCTATTATGGTTGTAATGCGATGTTTGGTTTTGTTGTCGAACACGTTGACATGGAGAATGATATTGTGAATAATATAAACTCGATGTTGAATGTTACAATGACAAATGATCATGATGTTGACGTGAATGCCAACGTAATACAACAGTTGTGTAATCAGGATTTCGCTAATAGTTATCCATATTCATACCTATCAACTCACACTCATATTTCAGGTAAAGAGTTAGTCCTGTATCATCTAATGTTTGATTTTTCCAATAACATAGTATGAAACTCTCCTTCGAATCCAATCTTCAGTATCAGCAGGATGCCGTTCAAGCGGTTGTCGGGCTCTTTGAGGGACAAGCGCAAGGCGAGTCTGTGTTCCAGTACAACCTGAACGAACAACAGGCGAGTCTGATTGTGGAAACAAGTTGGTTTTGTCGGAAGAGCAGATTCTTTCCAACTTGCAAAATGTGCAACGGCAGAATGAACTCGCCCCTTCAGCGCAATTGGATGGGATGCACTTTTCAGTGGAAATGGAAACGGGAACGGGCAAAACATACGTTTACCTGCGCACCATCTATGAGTTGAACAAGCAATATGGATTCAAGAAGTTTGTGATCGTCGTTCCGTCTGTCCCGATTCGTGAGGGTGTTTTGAAAAACCTGCAAATCACGCATGAGCATTTCCAGACGCTTTACGACAATGCGCCAATGCGTTTCTATGTCTATGACCGTAATAAAATTTCCCTATTGAGAGGTTTTGCCGCAGGTGACAATATTGAAGTGCTGGTTATCAACATCGATTCGTTTGCCAAGGACGAAAATGTCATCAACAAACCCAACGACAAACTCAACGGGCAAGAGCCCATAAAGTTCATCCAACAGGTGAATCCGATTGTCATTGTTGACGAACCGCAAAACATGGAGTCGGAGAAACGCTCGGCGGCCATCGCCAATCTGAATCCGCTTTGCACGTTGCGTTATTCCGCCACCCATCGGAACTTATATAACCTGATTTATTCGCTCAATCCTGTCAAGGCATACGATTTAGGCTTGGTGAAACAAATAGAAGTGGATTCCGTGTTGGAAGAACATTCGTTGAACGGGGCTTTTGTGGAGTTGGTTTCCGTGACGGCGACCAAGACAAAGATTTCCGCCAAGATCACCATTGATTGCAACGATAAAAATGGTGTAAAGCGCAAGACAATGACGGTTAAAGCAGGCGACGATCTATATGCATTGTCCAATGAGCGGGAAATCTATCGCAATGGCTACACCATAGAGGAGATTGACGCCATTGAGGGTTGTGTCTCTTTCTCGAATAATGACATCCTGCACAAAGGCGAAAAACGAAACGATCTGAATGACGAGGTGATGAAAGCGCAAATGAGAAGCACGGTTGAAGAGCACCTGAAAAAGGAGTTGAAGCTCAACAAATCAGGCATCAAGGTGCTGTCATTGTTTTTCATTGACCGCGTGGCCAATTACCGTTCATACCATGAAGACGGCAGTGAATCGAAAGGAAAATTTGCCCTTTGGTTCGAGGAAATATACAACGAATTGATTTCTAATCCCAAATATCAACCTTTGAATGTCTATTCTGTTGACAAAATTCACAATGGCTATTTTTCACAAGACAAGAAAGGACGTGTAAAGGACACATCTGGAGAGACGCAAGCCGACGACGACACTTACAATCTGATTATGAGAGACAAAGAAACCTTGTTGGACATGAACAATCCGCTTCGTTTCATCTTTTCTCACACTGCTTTGCGGGAAGGCTGGGACAACCCTAATGTGTTCCAAATCTGCACCTTGAACGAGACCAGATCCGAAATGAAGAAGCGTCAGGAAATCGGACGGGGATTACGTTTGCCTGTCAATCAAGCGGGCGAACGGATTTATGACAAAAACATAAACCGTCTGACTGTCATAGCCAATGAATCCTATAACGATTTTGCCAAAGCTTTGCAAACCGAAATCTCAACCGAATGCGGTGTCGATTTTTCCGGAAGAATCAAGCCGAAAAGAGACCGGGTTGCTGTAAAATATCGAAAGGGCTTTGAAGCCGATCCCCGATTCTTGGAGATTTGGGACAAAATAAAGGGAAAAACGACCTATCGTGTTGTTTATGACACCGAGGAACTCATAAAACTGGCAGGTAAATCGGTAAAAGAGATGCCCGCCGTCACCGCTCCTGTTATCCGCTCCACCAAAATGAAAATGAATATTACCGATGGAGGCATCAATGGAATTTTGGCGAGTGATGTGACGGTGAACTATGAACGCGCCTATCCTATCCCGGACGTATTGGGTTATATCCAAAACCGAACAGAGCTTACACGTTTAACCATTTGGAAAATACTGGAAGTGTCAGGGAGGATTGACGATCTGCCAAGAAATCCGCAATTGTTTATGGATAATGCCGTCGCTGCCATTAAAAATGTATTGTATGCTTTGATGATTGACGGCATCAAATATCAGCGAATTGGCAGTGAAAAGTATGAAATGCGATTATTCGAGGCACAGGAACTTGAAATTTACCTGAACGACTACACCTTCAAAGTCAGTAATGCTGACAAAACCATCTATGAAGAATTTGTTCCGCTTGATTCAAGCGTTGAAAATCAATTTGCCAAAGATTGTGAATCCAGCGAACAGGTGAAATTCTATTTCAAATTGCCGGATTGGTTCAAAATACCCACTCCGATTGGTAACTACAATCCGGATTGGGCTGTCGTTTTTGAAGGTGACAAGAAAGTGTATTTTGTCGCCGAGACAAAAGACACTGGCACAGGTGTTGTTGATTTGTCCAAACTACGTGAAAGTGAGCGACAAAAGATAAGATGCGGGGAAGCGCATTTCGGGCAATTCGAGGATTTGGAATATTGTGTCACAAACAAAGTAAGCAATCTGACTCCGTCTTCAAAAACGATAAAAACACACTGACAGTTATGCGCTACTTCCTCCATTTGGCATACAACGGCTCCGCGTTCTTCGGCTGGCAGATCCAACCGAACCACCCGTCCGTGCAGGAGACGCTGGAGACCTGCCTGTCGCTGCTGCTGCACGAGGAGCGCGTGGCGGTGACCGGTTGCGGCCGCACCGACACCGGCGTGCACGCCAGCTCCTACTACGCCCACTTCGACACGGAGAAGGCTTTTTCCCGGGACGAGTGCCGGCAGTTGGTCCTCAAGCTCAACAACTTCCTGCCGAAGGAGATCGTCATCTTCGACCTGTTCGAGGTGGCCCCGGACCTGCACGCGCGCTTCGATGCCGAGAGCCGCACCTACCAGTACCACGTCTGCACCCGCAAGGATCCCTTCAAGCTCCAGTTCGCCTACCACTGCCACCGCGCCATTGACATGGAGAAGATGAACGAGGCGGCGGCGTTACTCCTTCTGAACGAAGACTTCACCAGCTTCTCGAAAGTGCACACGCAGGTCAACAACTTCATCTGCCACGTCACCGAGGCGCACTGGGACCGCGTGGACGACGAGCTCATCTTCACCGTCACCGCGAACCGCTTCCTGCGCAACATGGTGCGGGCCCTCGTGGGCACACTGTTGGAAGTCGGCTTCGGCAAACTCACCATCCAAGACTTACAAAACATTATCAACCAGAAAGATAGATGCGCTGCAAAGACTTCCGTGCCCGCGAATGCACTATTTCTGACGGAAGTGCGTTATTCTCGAATGTAGAATGTAGAATGTAGAATGTAGAATGTAGAATGTAGAATGCAGAATGTAGAATGATGAATTATAATATCTTCCTTGAGCAGCCTCGAAGAGGCAAGACGCACGAAGTGCTAATAACCCCACATAAGGCCGAAGGCCGCAGTGTGGGGATTGACAAAGAATCCGGTCAGGACTGTGGACACACGGCCAAGGGCAAAAGTTGGATAATCATAATGATATACGCAACGATAGCACTGACTCTATCACTAACTATGCCAAGCTGCCACCGCAACAACAATGTCGAGGCAGCACTCGAGTTCTCGGCCGACACGGTGCTATTTGATACGGTTTTTACGACCATCACGTCAAGTACGCGCTCGTTTACGGTGCGAAACACCACGGGGGCACCCGTGGAGGTCGATATCGTGCTGGCAGGCGGGAAACAATCCTACTACAGCATCAACGTGGATGGGGTGCCTGGCACAGAGTTCCGAGGAGTGGAGATTCCCCCGAACGACAGCATTTTCGTCTTCGTGAAGGTCAACATCAACCCCTCTGACCAGAATTTGCCCTACTTGGTGACCGATTCGGTGATGTTCTTCCAGCAAAACCGCACGCAGTCGGTGCAGTTGGTGGCTTTCGGGCAGGATGCGCACTTCATCATCCCCAACAGCGGAACCTCATCCATGCCATACCGGATTGTCGCACACGAACATGAGCATGTACACTGGACCAACGACAAACCGTGGGTAATCTACGGCTGGGCGGTGGTGGATTCCCTCGGAAAGCTCACCATCGATCCGGGCACGCAGGTGTATGTACACAAGGGCGGCGGCATCTGGGTCTATCGCTACGGTAACATCCACATCAACGGCACGTTAGATGAGCCCGTGACCCTTACCGGCGACCGTTTGGAGTCCTTTTTCGACAACGACTACGCCCAATGGGAGGCACTGTGGATCAACGAGAGCAATGAGGACAACCTCATCGAGAATGCGATTATCTCCAACTCCTCGTATGGCATTCATCTTGAGTCACTTGAGGAGTTTACCGGCAATAAAACCGTCATCAACAACTCCGTCATCCACAACAACCAGGAGATGGGCATCCGGGCGGAGGGAGCTGTTTTGGAGATGAACAACTGCCAAGTCAGCAACAACGGAAAGTACAGCCTCGCACTGATGGTGGGCGACTTCACGCTCAACCACGTGACGGTGGCCAACTACTTCACGCAATCCTCCCGCAAAGATCCCGCCGTGGCCTTGACCAACAACTTCATTAAAACAAAAGTGATTGGCGGTGAGGCGGTTAACGTGACCTACTTAGGCGATGCGAACGCCACCTTTAACAACTGCATCATCTATGGCGCTTTGACCAACGAATTTGCAACCGGCAAAAAGGACGGTGCTGAGCTGAATTACACCTTACACAACTGCATCGTGCGGAAAGACAGCATCAACAACAATCATTATATCAACTGCTTCAACCAGAATCCCAAATTCATCGCCACTTACGGGCAGAACTACAACCTCCAAGAAGATTCCCCCGCCATTGACGCAGGCATGGAGGGACTTGGAATCACCACTGACATTCTCGGCCGCCCCCGAAACGGTGTGCCGGACATTGGGGCCTACGAGTATTATCCGATTCCTGAGGAGAAGATTGCAAGAAGGTGATTTCATCTGCGGGACGCAGATGGCTACGACGTTTTTTTCATCTGCGGGACGCAGATGGCTCCATAGAAACGGGGACATCGAATCCGATGTCCCCGCATTTTGTATTATTTCAACCGAAGTAGCGGCTGTTAGTACTCAAGATACGTGATGGAAGAATCCGTATCTTCGTCTTCTGTACCGACATCTTCAATGGAAACACAGGTCACTTTGGTCGGGTAACTGCCCTCATACTCATAGGTGTATCTCATCCTGTCTCTTTCCACGCTGCCCACACGGATGGTGAGAGCCACCGGATTGTTCTTGTTCACACAGAAGTTGGCAATGTCATAGCTGCTCAACATGGAGAACAGACCATACATCGGATTTGACTTGTTGTCGTAAGAAATATCTATCGTTTCCGTCACATGCTGCGAACAACGACAGCAACGCATAAGCAAAAAACGATACTCTTTCTCATATTGATCTGTTTTATTTAATGAGCGGCAAAAATACAAATAATATGATACCCACCCTATTTTTTATGGGATTGTCGAATCTTGAGTCTCACGTCTTAAGTCTTAAGTCTGAAAAAATTGTATCTTTGCCGCTCATTTTGAAAAAGGAAATACGATGAGCGTTGAATTATCAGAACAAGAAATTATCCGCAGAAAGAAATTACAAGATTTGCTCGATTTGGGCATCGACCCCTACCCTGCCGCCACCTACGAGGTGAACGCCACTACCGCTGAGATTTTGGAGAAATACCCGAAAGACAACAGCCTCTTCCAAGAGGTCAGCATCGCGGGACGTATTATGAGTCAGCGCATTATGGGAGCAGTCTCTTTCTACGGGCTTCAGGATGCCGTGGGCAAAATCCAAGTCTATGCCAAACGCGACGAAATTTGTCCCGGCGAGGACAAGACGATGTACAACAGCGTGTTCAAGAAATTGGACATCGGCGACATCATCGGCGTGAAGGGGTTCGTGTTCACCACGCAGACCGGCGAGATCAGTATCCATGTCAAGGAATTCACCATCCTCTGCAAGTCGGTGTGCCCGCTGCCCATCGTCAAGGAGAAGGACGGTGTGGTGTATGATGCCTTCCAGAATCCCGAACAGCGCTACCGTCAGCGTTACATCGACCTCATCGTGAACCCGCATATCAAAGACACGTTCATCAAACGTACGCTGTTGGTCAATACCATGCGTAACTACCTGAACGAAAAGGGTTATCTCGAAGTGGAAACCCCGATTCTGCAACCGCTCTATGGCGGTGCTGCGGCCCGTCCCTTCAAGACCCATCACAACACGTTGGACATGACGCTTTACCTGCGTATTGCCGACGAGCTTTACCTCAAGAAGCTGATTGTGGGCGGTTTCAACGGGGTGTATGAGTTTTCCAAGGACTTCCGCAACGAGGGTATGGACCGTTTCCACAACCCTGAATTCACCCAGATGGAGCTGTACGTGCCGTATAAGGACTACAACTGGATGATGGAGACCGTGGAGGAGATGGTTGAGCGTATTGCTCTTGCACTGCATGGCACTACGAAAGTCCAGGTTGGGGATAATGTTATCGATTTCAAACGTCCTTGGAAACGCTACACCATGTTCGAGGCCATCGAGCATTTCACGGGCACGGACATTTCCGAGATGACCGAGGAGCAACTTGCCGCCTTCGCCAAGACACAGGGCGTGGAAGTCGATAGCACTATGGGCAAGGGCAAGCTGATTGATGAGATTTTCGGTGAAACTTGCGAATCGAAGCTCATCCAGCCGACCTTCATCTACGACTACCCCATCGAAATGTCCCCGCTGACCAAAAAGCACCGCAGCAAACCCGGTCTCACCGAGCGTTTCGAGGCCATGTGCAACGGCAAGGAGATCTGCAACGCTTACTCCGAGCTCAACGATCCGCTGGATCAGCGCAAACGTTTTGAGGACCAGCTGGAACTTGGCAAACGCGGCGACACGGAATCGATGGTTTTGGACGAAGACTTCCTTCGTTCCCTCGAAATCGGTATGCCTCCGACAGCAGGTTTGGGCATCGGAATCGACCGTTTGGCGATGATTATGACCAATTCGCCTTCCATCCAAGATGTGCTCTTCTTCCCGCAGATGCGTCCGGAGAAAAAGCAGGAAGTTTCTAAGGATGAGGAGTTTACTGCCTTGGGCATGGATGCCGCTTGGATTCCGGCCTTGAAGAAACTGAACATCTTCACGGTTGACCAGCTGAAGGCTGCCAACCCGAACAAGCTGCTGAACGACCTCGGTGGTTTGCGCAAAAAATTGAAATTAGAGGTTCCGGCAGCGAAATTGGAGGATATCCGGGGTTGGATCTCGAAATAATTGTAGAGACGCGGCGCGCCGCGTCTCTACAGGACGCAGATGACCCCAAAACAAGAACATCTGCGGGACGCAGATGGCTCCAAAACAAGAACATCTGCGGGACGCAGATGGCTCCAAAAAATAATTGTCGGCGGTATCAAAAAAAAGTGTATTTTTGCCGCCGAATTGAGCCGAAGTGGCGGAATAGGTAGACGCGTTGGTCTCAAAAACCAATGAGGTAACACTCGTACCGGTTCGATCCCGGTCTTCGGTACTCCACGAAAAAAGCACTTAACCAGACGGTTAGGTGCTTTTTCTTTTCCCTAAAAATTCCTCTTAGCCGACGGGAGTCGGACCCGCGACCTCATGCTTGCGGAGCATGCGCTCTACCAACTGAGCTACGACCCCTTGTTTTTCGGGCGGCAAAAATACAAAAATAATGGATATGGCTGACATGATTTCCAAGGCCCGTCTGTATTTAAAATTCATGTACATTTGCGCTCTTTTTCAAGACCCGAACCGAATAGCGATAGATTGCCGTAACCATCATTGGATGAGTAAGATAGAGACAACTTACAAGATAAGGACCTGGAGCATTCTGACGATGCTTGCGGCCGTTTTGCTCCTGCAATGGGTGCTCCCCTCGCGGGTGTCGGCGCAGGTGCTGCGGGGAAAGGTCTATACGCTGGGGGATAAGGGCGACACGGTTCCTGTCTATATGGCGAGACTACAATGGCTGAACACGGCTGCGGGCGCCATGACCGAAAAAGACGGCTCCTATCGGCTGAATTTCGCGGGCACGGACACGCTGATAATCAGCTACTCGTTCTTCAAACCCGACACGGTGATCATCAATCGGAACGAACGAAAACGCGATTTCCTGATCAACGCCACCCAACCCCTGAAGGAGGTGGTGGTCAGCCGAAAGCGGCAGAAATACGTCCGCAAAGGGAATCCAGCCATCGAGCTGGTCCGCAATGTGATCAAACATAAGGACGAAAACCGTATCGAGAACGCAGACATCTACCATTCGTACGGCTACAAAAAGCTGGTGATGACATTCGGGCGGTTCGATGTAGATCTGCAGAAAAACCGCTTCCGAAAGCAGTTCTCCTTCCTCGAAAAGTATGTGGATACCATCTATGCGGACACGACCCCCGTGCTCACCATCTCGCTACGGGAGAACCTGACAGAACGCTACTATCAGAAATCGCCACGCAAAACCGTGAACTACGTGAAAGCCATTCGGATGCAGGGCGTTGACGAATCTTTCGACGAGGAAGGGCTCGGGGCAAATTTGGACGACATCTTCACCGAAGTCAACATCTACGACAACGATATCGAGCTGATGGCCAACCGGTTTGTGAGTCCTCTCTCCTCCACCCTCGCGACTACCTTCTACCACTACTACATCACCGACACCTTGGAGGTGGACAGCGTTTCCTGCATCGAACTCACCTTCACGCCGGTCAACACCCGGGATTTCGGCTTCTCCGGCCGCCTTTACGTTGTGAACGACAGCTCCTACGCCCTGAAGCATTTCACCATCAACGTGCCCCACAACATCAACATGAACTTCGTCAACCGGCTGGTGGTGGACCAATCTTTCACGAAAGTCGATAGCGTCCATTGGGCACCGAAGGAATCACACACCTATGCCCAGTTTTCCTTCTTCAAATTCAAGATGTCGAAGAAAATCTATGCCCACCAGACCAACCTGTGGTACAAGTATGCCATGGACGACATCATGCCCGATTCGATAGCGGCAGCCAGCTCGGGCGAGGTGCTCGTGGCCGAAAAAACCAAATACATCCGGAAACAGTGGTTAGAGATGCGGCCGCTTCCCCTGTCGGTCAAGGAATCCTACATAGACAGCTTAGCCACGGAATTGCGCCGAACCCCGCTTTTTAGGGGGATTGAGAAAACCGCCGAGATTTTCGGCACCGGCTACATCGCCACCGCCAAAGACCGCAAAGACAGTTACTTCGACATCGGTTCCATATATAATATGATAAGCCGAAACCCGTCGGAGGGCCTCCGTTTGCGTATCGGCGGGACAACCACCGCAAAACTCCACGACCAGTGGTTTATGAGCGGCTATCTCGCCTTCGGTTGCCGCGACCTCCGGCTGAAGTACAACGTCACAATGATCTACACCTTCCAGAAGAAAAAGCATCAGCCCTACGAATCTCCGAAAAGCTACATCAGCCTCAGTTCCAGCTACGATGTGGAGATTCCCGGGCAGCAATATACCTACATGGACCGCGACAACCTGTTCATGTCCTACGATTACGACAAAACGGTCATTGCTGCGCAGTATGTGCGCCGTACCAAGTTGTTGTTCCGGAAAGAGTGGCCCAGCAGTTTCAGCTTTGAGAGCTGGCTGCAGTACGAGAACAACGAGGCCACGGGGCTTTTGGCCTACTGGAGCATCAACCGCGACGGATCCGTAAGTCCGGTGGGCGATTTCAACGATTTCGAGTGGGGGATAAAGCTCCGTTGGGCGCCCGGCGAAAGGGCAGCCAACAACCGTATGGGCGACAAACAGCCTCTCCGGCTCTCCAAAAACGCCCCCGTCTTCACCCTCACCCACACCTTCGGCATCCTAGACCAGAACTTCTGGTATCACCGCACCGACCTTTCCATCGAAAAGCGGTTCTGGCTGTCGGCCTTCGGGCACATTGATGCCACCCTCCAAGCCGGAATCATCTGGGACGCAGTGCCTTACCCAAAACTGTACGTCCCGCAGAACAACCAGTCGTTGTTCCTCACCCTCAACACCTTCAACCTGATGAAACCGATGGAGTTCATCATGGACAAGTACGTGGCCCTCTTCGCCACCTATTACCTCAAAGGGTGGATTTTCAACCGTATCCCGTTCTGGAACCGGCTGAGGCTCAGGGAGGTGGTCTCCTTCAGCGGGGTTTACGGCAACCTTTCCAACAAGAACATTCCGACTCCCCAAACTCCCGGGCTCTACCTCTTCCCCGACGGCTGCGGAATGTTGGGTAAAGTACCCTATATGGAATTCACCGCCGGCATCGAAAACATCTTCCAGTTCCTGCGCATCGACTACGTCCGACGCATCTCCTACGCCAAAAACCTGCGGGGCTGGGACCGGAACGGCATCCGGTTCACGTTCAGGATTTCGTTTTAGCCGTTGGCTGTTGGCTTGCGCCAATAGTTTTTTTTGTTAAAAAGTGTTAACACCGCACAATTGGTTGTAAAAAAGATTATTTTTGCGTCTCATAAAAACAACAATAATTGCACAATGGATAAAGTTACGATTTTACCCTACGATAGGATTTATGAGAATTTTATTGATCCTAAGTATTTACACGACGGTCACGACGAGTATTATTACCGCAACCAGCAGGTGAAAAAGCCCGAAGGGGGCTGGCGGCATCTGCGTTCCGACGAGATTGAACGGTTAGCTCTTAACCGCAACACCGCCTCCAACTGGGACGACATCTGGGTCACGGACGAATTCGACGCCAACATGATCCGCAACAACCGATTCTTCGGGATGGTGCGCATCGGGCGAGTTCGCAACGAGATTTTGCAATTCCACGACCTGCGCGTGCCTGTGGGCATTACCGACAGCAGCATCATCTCCTGCGATATCGGCAATGATGTGGCTATTCACGATGTCCACTACATGGCTAACTACATCATCGGCGACCGCTGCATCCTGTTCAATATTCAGGAGCTTTCCACCACCGACCACTCCAAATTCGGCAACGGTGTAGTGAAAGAGGGCGAACCTGAGGATGTACGGGTAAAGTTGGAGGTGATGAACGAAAACGGCGGCCGTGCCATTCTCCCGTTCGACGGTATGATCACCGCCGATGCCTACCTGTGGGCCAAATTCGTGGACGACGCCCGTCTGCAGGAACGGCTTAAGGAGATCACCCAAAAGAGTATCGACAACCATCGCGGCTTTTACGGCACCATCAACGAAGGCTGCGTCATCAAAAACTGTTGGATTCTCAAGGACGCCAAAGTGGGTGCCCACTGCTACATCAAAGGCGCTTCCAAGCTGAAAAACGTCACCATCAACTCTTCCGAAGAGGAGCCCACGCAGATTGGCGAGGGTGTGATTTTGGTGAACGGCATCACCGGCTACGGTTGCCATATCTTCTACTCAGTCACGGCCACGCGCTTCGTGCTGGGCGATAACTGCAACCTCAAATACGGGGCGCGCGTCATCCATTCGGTATTGGGCGATAACTCCACCATTTCCTGCTGCGAGGTGCTCAACAACCTCATTTTCCCGTCACACGAGCAGCATCATAACAACTCCTTCCTTATCTCCGCTTGCGTGATGGGACAGAGCAATATGGCTGCCGGCGCGACCGTGGGTTCCAACCACAATAGCCGCGCCACCGATGGCGAAATCGTGGCCGGCCGCGGATTTTGGCCGGGTCTCTGCACCAGCGTGAAGCATTCTTCCAAGTTTGCTTCTTTCACCCTGTTAGCCAAGTCCGACTACCCGCACGAGCTCAACATCATGCTGCCCTTCAGCTTGGTGAACAACAACCCCAAAAAAGACGAGCTGGAAGTGATGCCCGCCTACTGGTGGATGTACAACATGTATGCCATCGCCCGCAACACCTCCAAATATCAGCAACGCGACAAGCGGAAACGCAAAATCCAGAATATCGAGTTTGAGACCTTCGCCCCCGACACCATGGAGGAGGCCATCGAGGCTCGCAAACTCCTCGAAGGCTGGACCGGCAAAGCCCTCCTGCTGAAACAGGGCAAATTCGACCCAACGATGGATTTCAAGGAACTGCGCAATATCGGCAAGGACCTTCTCGACCACGATCCCGAAACGGCCAAGAGCCTCGAAGTTTTCGGCGAAGGGATGGAGTGCGGTCACCGGAAAGTGCGCATCCTCAAAGCCTGCCAGGCCTATCACGCCTACGGAGACATGCTTGTTTACTATGCCGTGACCAACATCACCCGCTTCCTGAAAGAGAACCCCTCCTTCACGATGGACGACCTCTGTCGCGAAATCGAGAGCAAGCGCCAGCGCGAATGGGTCAACCTCGGCGGTCAGCTGATGAACGGTGACGAGATCGAACGTCTCATCCACGACATCAACTACGGGGTGCTGAACACCTGGGACGACATCCACCATCGCTACGATGAGATCTGGAAGAGCTACTCCATGGAGAAACTCCGACATGCCTACCTCTCCCTCATTTTCCTGCACAAGGACGAAACCGACACCCTCACGCCCGAAATCTGGCAACAGTCGGTGGAGGCAGCCAAACGCATCCAGCAGTTCATCTGCGACCAGGTCTATATCACCCGCAAGAAAGACTACGACAACGAATACCGCAATGCCACCTTCCGCAACGAGGCCGAAAAAATCGCGGTCATCGGGGAAATCGACAACGTGAGTTTCGTGAAACAAATCCGCCGCGAGACCGAAGAATTCATGACAATGGTCGAGCAATATAAAAATTGGTAGGTTTAATATCCTTGAGCAGTCCCGGAGGGACAACACGCGCAAAGCGCAATTAACCCCACACAAGGCGATAGCCGCAGTGTGGGGCAGGCAGTAACGATAAACAACAATAAAAAAATAGCACTATGAGAGTTATTATCAAGAACAATTACGACGAGATGTCAAAATGGGCGGCGCAGCACATTGTAGAGCGCATCAATGCCTTCGCGCCCACAGACGCAAGACCCTTCATCCTCGGTCTGCCGACAGGTTCCACCCCGATCGGCACCTACAAGGAACTCATCCGTCTGCACAAAGAGGGCAAAGTCTCCTTCGCGCACGTGGTGACCTTCAACATGGACGAATATGTGAAGATTCCCGAGAGCCATCCCGAGAGCTACCATTCCTTCATGTGGAACAACTTCTTCAGCCACATCGACATCAAGAAGGAGAATGTCAACATCCTGAACGGCAACGCTGAGGATTTGGAGGCCGAATGCGAGCGCTATGAGGCGAAGATCAAATCCTACGGCGGTATCGACCTCTTCATGGGCGGTATCGGTCCCGACGGCCACATCGCCTTCAACGAGCCGGGATCCTCACTCACCTCCCGCACCCGCGTGAAGACCCTCACGATGGACACGGTGATTGCGAACTCCCGCTTCTTCGACAACGACATCAACCAAGTGCCCAAAACGGCTCTGACGGTCGGCGTAGGCACGGTGATGGATGCCCGCGAGGTGATGATTCTGGCCAACGGTCACGGCAAAGCCCGCGCCTTGGCCGCCGCCATCGAGGGTTCCGTCAGCCAAATGTGCACCGTTTCCGTGCTCCAGCTCCATCCCAAGGGCATCATCGTCTGCGACGACGCCGCCTGCGACGAGATCACGTACGGGACGGTGAAGTATTTCAAGGATATTGAGGGGCGGTAAGGGTTTGGAAATACGTTTCCGTAGAAAAGTAGAGACGCGCCATGGCACGTCTCTACTTTTTTACGCTCATTCCGTTGCCCCAAGGTTCAGATACGGGTTGTCGCAATGTTTGAACAGATCGCGATAATTGGATTTCGGGTGCTTGGGAATTTCGATCTCGTAGGATTTGCCAGCGGCGACCGTAAGTTTGTTGTTTCGAATCCAGGGGTTGAGGTTACGTAACTCACGATAGGTGACATTATGCTGCTCAGCAAAACGCGGCAGGCTGGGGATTGAGGTGGTGACCTTAACGGTCTTAGTCTCAATCGGATGGTACATCTGTGCGGGACAGAGCTTCACGCCATACTCCTGCGGATTCTCAAAGATGAGCTTGAAAGAGAGAATGCGGTAAATGTAACGAGAGGTTTCATTGTTAAGCCACATATCCCAATATTCATGCACCTGCTGGTCATCAACCGCCGCTTGCAGACCACCGTCGCCCCGGTTGTATCCGGCGGCGGCCATGGTCCAACTGCCAAATTGGTTTTTCATTTTTTTCAGGTACTTGCACGCTGCGCGGGTGGATTTCTCCAGATTACATCGCTCATCCACATCGTTACTGACCTCCAACCCGAAAACTTTGGCGGTGGAGGGAATAAACTGCCAGTAACCACCGGCACTTGCAGGAGAAGTTACGTTTTCCAAACCGCTTTCTGCAACACAGAGATATTTAAAATCGTCCGGCACACCCTCTTCCTTCAGAATCTTTTCAATAGTGGGGAAGACGCGGGCGGAAAGTTTGAGGATACGCAGCGTCTTGGAATGCTGATAACAGTTCACTATGAGCTCGCGGTCAAGGGCTTCCCTTACCCAATAGACATCCAACGGCACCTCCTCACCGGCAAAGGTCAAGCTTTGCGGCAGCGGCGGTGAGGTAATCGTATTCGCGTACTGGTTCGGGGTGGGATCAGCCTCACTGCGTCCCTTGGTGATGGCCCAACAGCCACTCACCGCCAACAACGCCGTCATCACACAGACGGCGATGATAATCAGGTTCTTCCTCATAATGAAACGATTACAATGACAAGACATCAAAAAAATGTACCTTCAACAAAGAATGCAAAGGTACATTTTTTTTGTCAAGTGTCGAATATGAACCTTCGCAACGATTCGGCGGAGATTCCGCTCAACGCTATCGCGCTGCGCGGAATGGTGCAACGTGCATTAGTATAAAGAAGAGAATAGGAATACACCGCCGCGAACGTAGTGAGCGAGCGGAATCTCCTTCTTTTACCCCTTTTTGTCACACCCAATCGCGGGCACCATTCCGCCGCGAACGCAGTGAGCAGGCGGAACCTCCTCCTGATAACAGCCCCCTAAAAAAAGTTCCCCCCAACTCCTTTATCCGTATTCAAAAAATTGTACCTTTGCTAAATTTAATTTGCAATCTAAAAAATACCGCTTATGAATAGAAAATATACCTTTTCGATTTTTTCTATATTGTTGGTTTTCAGTGTCTTTGCGTACGCGCAGACCGAAAATCAATACAGCAGGTTCGATCCGGCGGCACTGAAGGAAAATGCCAAATATGTGCGGAATTTCGCGCCGAACAACTACGACGAGAAAATCCTGTACCAGTGTTTCACCGACATGGTGGATATGGCACGCGCCGAATTCCGCTATGTGCCGAAACTGAAACATGACATCAGCCTGGATTCCACCGCGCAGTTCCAAGCCGACTACCAGGCTTCCAAGGACGAGAAAACCTTGGAGAACAACGCCCCGTACAAGACCACCTTCTTCCGGCTGCGCAAGTACGGGCTCGCAGGCAATGGCGACGAGCTGGTGGCCAAGGCGAAAGCATACATGGGCGAGACCGAATACACCTATTACGACCTCTGCCTCTCGCTCATCCAGTCCATCCTCAAAAACGTGAAGACCGCCGACGTGATGCTCGACGAAAGGTACACCTACATGGGCTTCGGCTTCAACACCGACATGGCCATGAAGAGTATGTACACCTCCCTCGTGCTGGGCAACGACCGCACCTTCAACCACTACAAGGCGGGCTACAACGAGAAGGATGTCCCTTACACCAAGGGGCAGGCAGGCCTGAAGGGCTATGACGAGAAGGTGTGCAAAAAGTGCGCCACCGAACCCGCAATGGAAATCCTCTCCGAGTGCGTCTCCGTGAACAAGAACGGTGAAATCTACTTCACCACAGACAATTACAAGGAAGTCAAGCGGCTCATCGGTAAGGAGGGCGACGCTATCGTGATTGATATCGTGCAAGAGGGTCAGTATGAGTGCGACAACCATCAGGTGGATTACGACCTGTGGCACCGCGGAACGGTCACCAAACCGATTACTTTTGAGAAGCTGATGGCCGCCAACGAGAATGCCAACCTCAAATCCGGCAAGCTGATCGCCAAAATCGCCGATGTGCCGGCAGAAGTTAACGACGACAAAGGCATGGACCTCATCGTGTTAGTGCTGAAAGAGGGGAACCGCGTGTGCCGTTCCGTCTTTGCCAAGCACATCGAGAGCAAGGGCGCCGACTACACCGAAAAAATCAACTTCGTGAAGGACGAAAAGGGCATTAAGAGCACGGGTGAATGGACCATCTCCCCTGAAGATGGCGAAGTTGTGCTCTCATTCCCCTATGAGGCCAAAAAGACCGATTACACGGCCGCCGGCTTCAACCTCGACAAGACCGATCCCGATCTGCCGCCCTACAAGGTCAACAGCGTGACGCTCATCTCCCACATCTCCCCCGACTACTATCAGGATCCCGCCTACAAGACCATCCAGGAGAAGCGCACGGCTTCCATCAAGAAAGACCTGCAGCGCTATTTCCCCGGCATGGATATCCAAGTGGAATACGACTACTGCTGGGATGTGTTCAAAGAGAAGATCACCCAACACGAAGAGTATTACGACCTGAGTTTCAAGACGTTGGAGGAGGGAGCCAAGGAACTTCGTATGTACAATCGCTACGCTGCAAAAGTGCTGGACACCAACTATTTGGCTCCGCTGCGTACGATGGAGCTGCGTCAAAACGTGACCTACTATGCCGACTCCCCAACTGGTGAGGAGGCATTCGCATTGTGGAAATTCAACAACGCCGTCAAGAACCCGAAACAGCTCGGATTTGCCATGTCGGTGGAGGATTACATCCTCAAACAGGTCGAAAACGGCAAATTCTCATCCTCCTCGTTGGAGAAAATGAACATTCCGTTCAAGAAAGAGTACCAGACACTGCTCAACAACAAGCTGTACGCTCAATACTATAAGAGTTCGAAGCTGACGCCCGCGATGGCTGAGCAGATGACGAAGATTTACAACCTCAACCCCGCCAACCAGCTGTTGCTCTACAACACGACGGTTGCCGATGTTTTGGCCGCCAAGATCAACACCATGGCCGACATCACTAAGACGCAGGCCGCCATCGACAAGCTCTACTCCATCCCCGCCATCCCGAAGGATCGCGTCAACGCCCTCAATTTAGAGTACCAGTTCAAGGTCATCAACTACTTGGACACGATGCCCGCCACCCCGGAAACCACCGCGATGGTCACCGCAACCTATCAGAAAATCAAGGAGATCCGTAACGACAAGCTGGACAGCTGGAAAAACGCCTTCAAGCTCGCTTCCTACTTCAACAAACGTTACGATTACATGTACTCCCTCTCCCTGATGACCCCGTTCCTCGACGACCCGACCATCTCTGAGGACTTCATCTTCTCCTACGTGACGCTCGCCGCGCACCGTGAGGAGACCTACCTCAGCGGCCTTTTCACCAAAGCCGTCGGCCTTGCCGCTGAAAAGAACCCCTCCCGCCTCTGCGGTTTAGTCGATAAGCTCCCGACCTGCATCCTCGAGAACGAAGAAGCGAAGAAGATCATCTGTAAAGCGTGTAATCGATAACCTTGGCTTTTGGCCGTTGGCTATTGGCTTTTTTAAACTTTGGCTTTTGGCCGTTGGCTATTGGCTTTTTTAAACTTTGGCTTTTGGCCGTTGGCTATTGGCTTTTTAAGGAAGAGTACTATATATGAGGGACTTTAGGCAATATGAGGTATGGAAAAAAGCTATTGATATAGCTGATATTGTCTATGCACTATGTGACGGATTTCCAAAGTACGAGTTGTTTGCTTTAGGAGATCAGTTACGTCGCGCAGTTGTTTCAATATCCTCAAACATAGCGGAGGGTGCTTCAAGAACATCTACTGCAGAGTTTGCACATTACCTTGAAGTTTCAATAGGTTCTGCTTTTGAAGTAGAGACACAACTTCTTATTGCTAGAAGACGCAACTATATTTCTGAAGAAGTATATAAGACAACTGTTATGGAACTCCAGTCTTTGGAGAGACAACTGAATACTTTTATTTCAAGAATAAGAAATGAACAACCAACAACCAGAAGTCCAAAACTCAAAGCCAAAGCCAACAACTAACAGCCAACAGCCAATGGCCAATGACGAGTTATACGAGCATTTTCGGTTCGAGGTGACAGCGGGCACCGAAATGCTGCGCATCGACAAGTACCTCTTCAACCTGATTGCCAACACCTCGCGGAACAAGGTACAGCAGGCGGCGAAGGCGGACTGCATTCTGGTGAACGGAAATCCGGTGAAGCAGAACTACAAGGTGCGGCCCGGGGATACCATCTCCGTGCTGATGCCCAATCCACCCAACGACACCGAAATCCTGCCCGAGGATATTCCCTTGAACATCGTTTATGAGGATAACGACCTGCTAATCGTCAACAAAGAGGCAGGCATGGTGGTGCATCCGGCTTACGGAAACTACACCGGCACGCTCGTAAACGCGCTATACTACTACCTCCGCGACCAGAAATTGGAGGACGGATCGCCCATGAAACCGCTGTTGGTGCATCGTATCGACAAGAACACCTCCGGGCTGTTGGCCGTGACCAAAAACGAGCTGGCGCAGATGCGGTTGGCGAAGACCTTCTTCGACCACGACCTGGAACGCAAGTACTGGGCGCTGGTCTGGGGCGACATGGAAGAGGATTCCGGCACCATTGTCGGCAACGTGGGGCGCAACCCCAAAGACCGCATGGTGATGACCGTCTTCCCCGAGGGCAGCGACCAAGGCAAACATGCCGTCACGCACTGGCGCGTGGTGGAAAGATTCGGATATGTAACCCTCATCGAATGCCAGTTGGAAACCGGCCGCACGCACCAGATTCGCGTGCATCTGCAGCACATCGGTCACCCGCTCTTCAACGACGAGGCCTACGGCGGAAACCGCATCCTCAAGGGCACCACCTTCACCAAATACCAGCAGTTCATCCGCAACTGTTTTGCGCTTATGCCCCGCCAGGCCCTGCACGCCAAGTCGTTAGGGTTCAAACACCCCATCACCGGCAAGATGATTCTGTTTGAATCGGAATTGCCGGAGGATTTTGCGGCGGTGGTTGAGAAATGGCGAGGATATTCGAAAAACGAGGTATCATTGTAGAGACGCAATGCATTGCGTCTCTACGATACAAACAGGGCCGACACCGTTGAGGTATCAGCCCTTTTTATTTATGCTGCGGAGGCTACCGCCTTTTCTTTTGCCTTTTGGATTTTGCGTCTGCGGTGTTTACCACCGTCAATCAGATCGCAAACGTGGTCGCGAAAACTAATCGGTTTGCTGGAGACGCGCTTGGAATGTTCCTTGAACTGCTTGAAAAGATCGGGATTCTTCAAGGAAATGATCTTCAGCACGAAATAGAGCCCAGGAACCAACAGGATTGCGGTACCAATCACCACAAAGAACTGTCCTTCAATAGATTTCATAAAGAGACTGGTGATGTACCAAACCGCAATCACCGTGAGGTTAATGGTGTGCAAGATGGTGGAAATCATGACGTGGGGATAGCCCAAATCCACGAACATGTGGTGCAGATGTGTGCGGTCGGGTTTGAATGGCGAGTTGCCATGCATAAGACGGACGGCCATCACACGCAGGGTGTCGAACACCGGCAGTGAGTAGATGGCGAACATCATGGCCACGCAATACTGGTCGTTCCAGTCCATGATGGGCGTATGGATAACGCGGCAGGTAAAGACGTAGGCGAGGGTGCCCATAATGAGCGATCCGGAATCGCCGATGAACATCTTGTACTTGCGACTGAAGACGTTGCAGACATAGAACGGGATGAGTGCGCCCGCAAACACGATGGAGAGCATGGCGAACAGTGGGTCATGGTGCGTGATGAAAAAGGTACCGAGGATGCAGCTTGAGATGATGCCCAGCCCCGAGGCCAGGCCATCCACCCCATCCACCATATTGAGCGCATTCATCAGCCCCACGCCCGCAAGCAGCGAGACAATCAAGCTCACAGCCTTCGGGATGTGATTGATCCCGAACAGTCCCACAAAAGTATCCACACGGTAGCCGAAAGTCCAAAGCATGAAGACAACCCCAAACTGGACCAAGAACTTCATTTTGTAGTCGATATCTAACACATCGTCGAAAAATCCGAGGAAGAACATGATAGAGATGGCCGCGATGACCACGTAGAGCCGGTCCGTGGGATGGAAGATATTGCAGAAGAAGAGTCCCACCACAAACGAGAGGAACACACTCATGCCGCCCAAGACGGGCACGGGGGTCTTCTGCAGTTTCCGAAAATTAGGGTTATCGGTGAGGTGCTTTTTGAATGACAGCTTGATGATGAGCGGATTCATGACAATGGCTGTCACAAAAGCTATCAACGCGCACATCACGACTTCAAGAACTAATGGAATCTCCCAATGCATAATATCTCATTTGAAAGTGCAAAAGTACAAAATATTAGTTACAATGCACAAAAAAAACGGTTTTTTGTCAAATTTGTTTTGATTCCTGTCATTTTCCACCCCCCCACAGCCCGTCCGAGAACTCATTTCAGCCTGCCCGTGGCTGCTGTGTACACCGTGGGAGCTGCGTGGTCGGAACGGTGACCATGATTCACCATGCTGGCTG
>CAJOKR010000045.1 GCA_905235135.1 uncultured Bacteroidales bacterium | reverse complement strand
ATTGCCATCCACGGAAATCTCCGCATACGGGATGTTGGCGCTATTGATAAATATGATCTTATTCAGGTACTTCATCTTCGTTTATCTTTTACTCTTCTTGGATTCCTCCACTTCCGAGACATCATCATGTGCAGTAATGTATTTGCGGTTGGGGGCGTTGGGGGCTGTGGTGGTGGGACGTAGCACACCCAAAAGCACCAGTTTGGTGGTGTACTGAAAAACTGTTTTTGTCTGATACTTTACTCCAATCATCTCTAATATTTCTTGTGCAGTGCGAGGCATCTCATTACAGAACTCTAATACTTTTCGTTGCTTGGCCGTCAAGCGAGCTCTATTATTTTTTGTTTGAGCTCTGTTACTTTTTTCGCCAAGCCCTGTTACTTTTTCATCGGGCTCTGTTACTTTTTCTTTAATGTCTGACAAATCACCAATGAAGTCTGACTCTTTTTCCTTCCGATAAATAATCGTGCGGAAGTCTTCGGCTTGGAGGAATTCGGGGGCACGAAGGCCGTAACCTTCACAGGCTGTAATCATATCTGTTGTACCGGTTCCGAGGTGCTCAATATAGCCTGCGAGGAACAGAGGATGTGCAATAACCGGGTTTGTCGGTTCGGAAGAGTGTATCTCGCGCAGTTTCTGCACGGTGAAGCCATCGGGCAGATGTCCGGGATTCCAAATTTCAAGGCGATCGCGGAAAAGCATCACCTGCACGCTGGCATTGCTGGTATAGTCGCGGTGAGCCACCGCATTGGCAATGGCCTCGGCCACAGCACTCTCCGGCAGTTCATAGTCAACCGGTGCGTCAACGGAGTGGTCGCGGGTGCCTACGCGAGCATCAATGCGCGACATGACAAAGCCCACGGCCTTGTCAATCATCTCGAATAGCGATCCTGTAAAGACCTGATAGTTGCGGATAGGTTTTTCGACTTTCGTGCCGTAGAACTGCGCACAACGAACTTCGGAAGTGCGGAGAAACTGTTGCGGGTCTTTGGCAAAGAGCAGCAAGGCGGAGTTGGTCAGACGGCCGTCGTCGGTAAGCACGTGAATTGAGGAAAGAATCTTTTCAACGCCATCGGCAAAGGTTAGCGGAAAATTGCGTTTCTCCTTGGCTTTGTTGACAAAAGTGCGAACACGTTCAGGGTCGATGTCGTCGAATGTGGCCACTGGATGGGCTGCGGCATCAAATGGCACACGACGGATGATTTCTTTCCGAATAAGGTAGTCGATGAGCGAGTTGTAAACAGCTGTGCGAAGTTCTTCGTATGTGGTGAATGCCCGTCGGATTACATTCTGTTCAACTTTGTTGATAAAAGCCTGTTCTTTGGGATGCCGGGCCTTGTCGGTGTCCATTATATAGGTGAGCCTATGGGCGAAGTGGGCAGTGGCGGTGTCGTATTCACGTTCGGTAGGCGACACGCCTTCGGCATCTTCGTAGCCATACTGCGTACCAAAGATGCCAATATAGACATGGCATTCGGCTGCCTGAGTGAGATACGCTTTTTGTGCCGACACCTCAGAGGCGGGCATGTCTTCAAAGATGAAAGGCTCAAAGAAACGACCAAGTAGCGAATCGTTGCGGATGTAATTGCAAAGTAGTCGCCTTTCTTTGGCAAACTCGCGTTGTACACTGCTGATAAACACTTTGGATATTTGTGCCATAATCAATTGGAAATTGTTTTGATACGTGTCTTAATCCGCACGGTAGTCCAAAACCACACGATTTTATATCTCCGGCATCTCATCTTCGTTGGCTATTTGAATCATGTTCACCAGTTCCTCTGCGTAGCGGTTCGGCTTCTGTCCTGGCTGTTTTCTTCAGACCATTACGTTCAGCTATCCGTCTCAGCACAGCCACTATATGGTCATTCTCCCTCAACATTTCCAACGAGAGGCGGATTTTGCTGTATTGACGTGATTCCATCCAAAGCGGGTTGTTTTCTTCCAAGACTTGCAACAGATTTGTGTCGGTCTTGATGAGCAACTGGTCTTGCAGATATTTCAGTTTACGTATCTTCTTGTAAAGTTGGTTTTGCTGTTCAATCTGGTTTATATACACAATGATTTGCCGGTCAATCTCCATAAGTGCGTGATACGTTTCCATAAAGTCGTGTTTCACGTCACTGCACGTCTTGGCCATGTGTGGGTCGTTCGCCATCAGAAAGAACGCCTGTTCATTATCCATCAGTTTCTCACATTCCCGTATCATGGAACGGATACTGTGGCTTTTCTCATCCAGATTCTGCAGTTTCTTTTTCTTGATGATGTAGTTGGGTTCTTGCTTGTACGCATTGTCCATATTGCGCTTCAAATCCACCACATTCTTCAGCGTTCTGAATCCTGTCTTTTTCAGGAGTTGCCGCACACTATCTTGGTATCCAGCTTTTCGATTGGCATTAGTCTCTTGTAGAAAATATCCGATATACTCTTTCAGCGTGTTGATACACTCCTGAACGCTCAGCACACTGATTTCCTCGTTAACATTCAACACCTCCTCGAAGAAGTTCAGGTAGTCACTCTCTATCTCTATTGTATTACCAGTTTCGACCAACACCCCATAGTCCACGAGCCTTCTGAGTCGAACCTCGTTTCCGCCTACGAGTTCCAACGCCACCCCCACCGGAAACTTCATCAGCTTTCGTTTCTCAAACATCTCACTCAGCAATCCCTGTTCTCGCGAGAGTGTCTTTGTAAGCTCTTCTATTGTTCTGAAGTGTGAAAGTATCTCCATCAACCATCAAATTTTCAAATGCTTGTATAAGTTCAACCCGCAAAAATAACATTTTTATACACTAATTCAACTCTGGATGTATGATTTCTCTCCCCTGCCCTCCCCCGCTGACACTCCCTGTCACTACCATTTTTCCCCGCCACTGCCACACGCTGTGCACCGACCTGTTGTTTCTTTGCACCGTCAAAGTTATTCACCCAAAAAAAGAAACGTTATGATGAAAAAAGCAATCGCAATTGTGTGCTGCCTCCTTTGGACAGCCGCCTTCGCCCAGAACATCCCGGCGGATTCGCTGGACACCTACAGGAAAGAGGCCCATCGGATGCTTATCGCCGGCGACACGGCCGGAGCCGTGAATTTCTACAAGCAGCTCGCCCTGAGCGGGGACGCGCTGTCGGGCTACCAACTTTACGAACTCTACTCGGAAGGCAAGGGCGTGCCCAAAGACGAACACGAAGCCGCGAAATGGCAGGAACTGGCCCAGCAAAACCTCGCAGCAAAAGCCAAACGGGCGCAAGCCAAGGCCGCCAAAGAGGAGGAAGTCCGGAAATACGGCGAAAACGGGCCTACCCTCGAGGACCTCTTCCATGAGAGCGGAGCACTGATCGAACGAGGGGCGAAAGAGAAACTCGCTTCCATCATCGTGATCGGCGCCGGCGGAGCGGCCGGCGGAGCTCTTCTCGGCGCCGGCGGAGCGGCCGGCGGAGCTCTTCTCGGCGCAGGCCTGGCGACACGGGATGCCGACAGCGGCTTAGGAATCGCCATCGCGGGAAGCGCCATCATGTACGCCTGCGGAGTGGCCGCCGTCGTGCTCAACATCGTGGGCAACGTCCACATCAAGCAGGGCGGCGAACTCATGCGCCGCGTCCAAATCAAAGGCAACGGCATCTCCGTCTCCTTCTAACCCCTTAACCCATAATCCTTTAACCCTTAAACCTTAACCCTTAAACCTTAACCCTTAAACCTTAAACCTTAACCCTTAAACCTTAACCCTTAAACCTTAAACCTTAAACCATAACCCCTCCCCTCTCACTTCATCATCTGCACCCGATACCGCACATGCGACCGGAGATCCTCCCCGCCGAGGATCTCCACGTCGTCGTAGAGGCCCAGGATGAAACGGGTGACGCCCTCCAGGCGGCAGACCTCCGTCTCCAACAGGTAGCGGCCGCCCTCCTCCGCCTTCAGACAGGGCTCCGACAGGGGGTATTCCTCCGTCAGCAGGCTCGCGGCGCGGGTGGAGAGACGCAGGCGCACCGGAAACCGCTGCGTGCCGTGCAACCGGAAAATATCGACGTAGCCGGTCTCGTGTTTCTCCTCGTAACGCCAGCCCGTCTCCAGCACCTCCACACGCCCGATGCGCGCCACCTTGAAGGTCTTCACCATCTTCGACTCGGGCTCGTAGCACCAGACCTGGTCGTGGCCGGAGGTGAAGGCGTAGGGCTCCACCAGGCGGTCGGTGGTGGTGTTGCTGTGTGCCGACCGGTATCCCACCAGCACCGCCTGCCGATGCCTTTCGATGGCGGTCGTCAACTCATGGATGGTGCGCTGCGTGCGCTTGCTTACCCCCATGTCGGTGATCACCTTGTAGTCATAGACAGCGTACAACTTCTTCTTTAGCAGTTCTTTGGATTTGGTGTCCGACTCGATGGAGTCGATGGCGGCGCGCAGCACCAGTTCCTCCTCTTCGGAGAAGTGGAGCAGCTCGCTGAGATGCCGCGACATCTTGTTGGCGGCCGTGTCGATGCGATAGGCGTTGTAGGCGTTCTTCTTGACGGCGAAACCCGCCTCGCGGAAGGTGTCGATGTAGCGGAAGAAGGTCCGCTCGCAGAAGCCGAAACGCTCGCAGATCTCCTTCTTGTTCATGTATCGGTTGTTGGCGAGGAGCATCAGCAGCTGCAGCTCGCGCACGATTCTCGGTTGGTCCATGGCAGGGTGTTTTGAAATCCGCGGCAAAAATACAATGTTTCACTGACACGTCGTGTCAGTGCGATGATTTTTCCGTCGCGACATGCGATGTTGGACGCGGGCGGTACCGTCATTGCGGCATCTCTGTGGGCTTCTGACTCAATTCCCTCCGCAATGATCGAGGGTGCATGTCCGACCCATCCGTGGAGACATTTCGCACAACGTCTCTACACCAAAACGGCGTTCCTCATAGTTTCGGCGAACTTTGTCACCCCTGCCTGAATGCGTTGCACAGTCTTGGGCGACGGTTTCCGATAACCAGCGACATAATGGCTCAGCTGCTTGCAGTTGATACCTGTGGCTTTTGATAGCCCTACGAGAGAGAATGGTGAGTGTTTGAGAAACGAAATTGTATCGAACACATATTCGAACTCAAGATTGTCGAAATCAAAGTTCTTGCCCGCTTCTTCATACACCGTCTTCATTTCTTCCTTGCTGTTCAGCAAATCGGCTTTGGCGTCCTCAATGGTATTACCCTGTCCGAGCAGCATAAAGCCCAAAGATTCGTCATCGGTATAGATGTCGTAATCCAAATTCTTTCCCGTTTCTATAATGGCTCTTACTTTCATATCCAATGTTTATTTATTTCGCACAACAACAGATTTATTTGATACCCGCTAATTTAAGTATTTTATCCAAAGTCCCTTTTTTAACTTCCTCGGACTTGTGGTGCCCTGTTTGGAAATGTTTCCCTGTTATCGGACTGTACCATATCGGATGGGCCTTGTTGCTTACAAGATAGCATCCCGCTTTTTTCAACTTCTTCTCTAATTCTGAGTACCTCATATTTTTTGTTTTCAAAAACGCCGCAAAGATAGAAAAATAACTAACACGCAATACGGATAATTTGAAAAAAAATCTCCTCAACCGTTAACCTCTAACCTTCTAACCCTTTAACCTCACAGCCCAATTCTGGCACGCTTTTTGCATTATCCCCCCCGTCAATTTAAAACCCAAACGATTATGCAAACCGGTAAAATCAACGTACAAACCGAGAATATCTTCCCCGTGATCAAGAAGTTCCTCTACTCCGATCACGAGATTTTCCTCAGAGAGCTGATCTCCAACGCGGTGGACGCCACCCAGAAGCTCAAGACCCTCGTCAGCCTCGGCAAGGCCGACTGCGAACTGGGCGACCTCACCATCGAGGTGAAGGTCAACAAGGACGACAAGACCATCCATGTCATCGACCGCGGCATCGGCATGACCGCCGAGGAGGTCGACCGCTACATCAACCAGATCGCCTTCTCCGGCGCGGAGGACTTCCTCGCCAAGTACAAGGGCAACGACGCCGCCAACATCATCGGCCACTTCGGCCTCGGCTTCTACTCCTCCTTCATGGTCGCCGACCGCGTGGATATCCTCACCAAATCGTATCTCCCTGACGCAAAGGCAGTCAAGTGGAGCTGCGACGGTTCCCCGGACTTCACCCTCGAAGAGATCGACAAGACCGACCGCGGCACCGAAATCGTGCTGCATGTGGAGGATGACGACCTCCAGGAGTTCGTCAACGAGGACAAACTGGTGGAACTGCTCAACAAGTACTGCCGCTTCCTGCCCGTGCCCATCCGCTGCGGTATGAAGACGGAATGGCGCAAACCTAAGCCGAAGCCCGAAGACGCTGACAACAAGGACGATAAGAAAGAGGAACCCAAGGAAGAGGCCGTGCAGGTGCCGCGCATCATCAACGACACCGACCCCATCTGGCAGAAGCAGCCCTCTACCCTATCCGACGAGGACTACAACAAGTTCTACCACGAACTCTACCCGATGTCGTTCGAGGAGCCGATGTTCCACATCCATCTGAATGTCGACTACCCCTTCAACCTCACCGGCGTGCTCTACTTCCCGAAGATCAAAAACCAGCTCGACCTCAAGAAGAACCGTGTGCAACTTTATTGTAACCAGGTCTTTATCACCGACGAACTGGAAGGCATCGTACCCGACTTCATGAACCTCCTGCACGGCGTCATCGACTCGCCCGACATCCCGCTGAACGTCTCCCGCTCCTACCTCCAAAGCGACAACAACGTCAAGAAAATCTCCACCTACATCAGCAAGAAGGTGGCCGAGAAGCTGGAACAGATGTTCAAGGAGAACCGCGAGGATTTCGTGGAGAAATGGGACGACCTGAGCGTCTTCCTGGAATATGGCTCCCTGACGGACGAGAAATTCTACGACAAAATCAAGGATTTCTACTTGCTGAAGAACACCGAAGGCAAATACTTCACCATCGAGGAGTATCGCAACATGGTGAGTGCGCTGCAGACTGACAAGGACGGAAATATTGTCATGCTGTACGCTGCCAACGCCGACGACCAGCACGTCTATATCGCCAACGCGAAGGAGAAAGGCTACGATGTGCTGCTGATGACCGGCTTCCTCGACGCTTCATCAACATGCTGGAGCAGAAGCTCGAAAAGGTACGCTTCACCCGCGTGGATGCCAACGTGGTGGATAAACTCATTGAGAAAGAGGACGATACGCACGTATCCAAGCTTTCCGAGGACCAGCAGAAACAGCTGAAGGAGTACTTCGAGAAGCAGGTCAACGCGCAGCTGTTCACTCCGGAAGTCGATTCTTTGAGCGAGACCGACCTGCCTGTGATGGTTACCCAGAACGAGTTCATGCGCCGTTTCAAGGACATGGAGAAGGTCTCCGGTCAGCAGGGTTTCTACGGCGGCTTCGACCACTACAACCTGGTGATCAACGGCAACCACCCGCTCGCCACCCGCATCCTCGACGAAAAGGACGACGAAAAACGCACGCAATTGGTACAGCAGATGATCGACCTGGCCATGCTCTCCCAGAACATCCTCACCGGCGAGAAGCTGAGCGAGTTTGTGAAGAGAAGTTACGAAATGTTGTAACATTTAACCTCGGTGTAGAGACGCAAAATTTTGCGTCTCTACCGTAACGATTTTAGACGTCACATCATGGTGCCTCTATTGCGGATCATTGAGACTTTGGTGTCTTGATGATCCGCAGTTTTTATGATGTCAGTTCATATTCGGAATTTGTGTACCTTTGCGGCCGATTTAGGAGCTGCGGCATTCCTGCCGCTGAAAATGTCGCCAGGAATGGCGAAACTCCTAACAAAGACGACAAAAGAATGAACGGATTAGTGACAAAATCAACGGGAAGCTGGTACTCGGTGCTCGACGAGGCATCGGGGACGCGGTTGGATTGCCGGCTGCGGGGACAGTTCCGCATCCACGGCATCAAGAACACCAATCCCGTGGTGGTGGGCGACCGCGTGATTTACGAGCCCGAAAACGACGGCACGGGCACCATCACGAAGATTGAGCCCCGGAAGAACTACATCGAGCGGAAATCCACCAACCTGTCGAAAATCCGCCATCTGATCGCCGCCAACATCGACTTGGCTTTCCTGGTCGTTACCCTGCGCGAACCCCGAACCTCCCTCGGCTTCATCGACCGCTTCCTCGTGGCCGCCGAAGGGTTCCGAATCCCCGTATGTCTGGTATTCAACAAGATGGACCTCTACAACGAGGCGGAACTGGACGTGGTTGAAGAACTGTCAGCGCTTTACCGGAACATCGGCTACGGGATTCTGCACACGTCCGTGGTGACCGGCATGGGCATAGACGAGCTGCGGGAGATGATCGGCGGGAAGGTTTGCCTCTTCAGCGGGCACTCCGGTACGGGAAAATCGGCGATAATCAGTGCGATCGACCCGACTCTGAACCTGCGCACGGGCGACATCTCGAAAGTGCATAATAAGGGAAAACACACCACCACATTCGCGGAAATGTTCCCGTTGGCGGGCGGCTATATGGTTGATACGCCGGGCATCAAGGAGTTCGGGCTGATCCAATACTCGAAGGAGGAGGTCCGCGACTATTTCCCCGAATTGCGGGCGTTCAACAACCGCTGCAAATTCGACGATTGCAGCCACACCCACGAGCCCGGCTGTCTGGTTCAGGAGGCGGTTGAGAACGGCGAAATCGCCCTCTCCCGCTACCTCAATTACCTCGCCATCCTCGAGGCTGATGACATGAAGTTAGCCGACTGGGAACTGAGGTAGTTAGTGGTTAGCAGTTAGCAGTATGGGGAAAAGATAGAGTGTGCGCATATTGGGACTTGAGACTTAAGACTCAAGACTACAATAGGGTAAAAGTTGGTGTATCTCCAAAGCTTAAAGTCTAAAGTCTTAGGTCTCACGTCTTATCCATTATATACCTCAAAACTATGGTCGTCGTAGAAGAAGACGATCTTCTGCAGTTTTTTCTCTTGCGGGGGCGCGGGGGTATGACGCTCACGACGGACGGGAGTGGGTACAGGTGTGGGAGTAGGTGCGGGTGCTGATACTGATGCGGAGCGGGCCTCTGCGGATGCCTTGCGCGTACGAACAGGCGTGGCAGGCACACGGGCGGGTTTTGCGGGCGCGACAACGGGGGCTGCAACCACTTCAGGTACCACCTCTTCAGGCTGTGATTCCGGTTCCGCTACCATTTTCGGTTCCTCTTCAACGATATTTTGCTCATCATCAGGCTGTTCCATTGTTTCGGAAGCAACCGTGTCGGGTTCAGATGCAACAACATCCTCCTGAGGTTCGTCCGAATTAACATATTCGCCGAACAGATCGAATTGAGTTCCGATTTTTGAATTCTCGTCGGGATATGATTCAGGGGCCGTTTTTTGCACAGGAGCAACTTCCGCTTCCGTATTGACGACCGGCTGCTGAGGCTGTTCCTCCGGGCGTAACATTTCACCCATTCCCATGATCAGCCACTCGGTGGAAATCTCCGGAAATTTTGCCAAAATCTTCCTTGCCACATCCAAGCTGGGCTGGTTGCGTCCGGTTAACAAATGTGTCATTCCCGAACGGCTGATCCCAATCGTGTCTGCAAATGCCGATGACGACATTTGTGAATAATCGATATTCTGTCAATCATATATTCTCAATTACAATATTATTTCATTGAATCAAATCGTCGGCAAAAATACAAAAATAAACAACCAGTAGCACGCATAAAATACAGTTGTAACCCGACATATTATCAACAAAAAGCATAGTTATCAACAAATACCCAATAGGTGTCAAAAGTTTATAAGTACCGAATTCTATACATTAAGTAAATATAATAACAATCTGATTTAGATTGTCTTATTAACTTATATTATCATTATAGGTAAAATGTTTAGAATATAATATCATCACTTGAAATATTACATTATATAAACGTTATATCAACATAAAAATCAACAGTTTAATGAATCTAAAATTGTTCGACCATTAACCTCGATATTTTAGTAGAAGTACAATGGTATTTTTCAACACCCTTTGATACATTGAAACTCATCAACGATCGAATATTATGTATTTACATTTGTATTACTCATCATGATTCACAACCATAATATAGTGTAATAAGGCACGTATCTATCAGTTTACATCCGTATCGAATGATCTACCAAGTTATTTACGTTTGTGAATCTACTTGTTGGTCTGTGGTTACAGTTGTGAATAAATATAACTTGTTTGCCAAGCTCGATTTTCTTAACGATTTCCATCCTGTTACATTATTTGACATTTTTTCCGATTTCAAGGAGCTCTAAAATTTTCATATTTTCAGACTGTCGTAAAAAAGATTCCGATAATTGAATTCTGAACGCGATAAAAAATTATTTTTGCCGCGGGTTTCGGGAGGCGCTCCCCTACCCTGTTGTTGTTCAAATAAATAGCTGATAATGAAAGGAGTTTATACATTCTTATTATTGATTTGTTCCAATGTCTTTATGACCTTTGCATGGTACAGCCACATAAAACTGCAAAGCACTGCTTGGTTCAGCAAACTGTCGCTGCCTTTGGTCATCCTCTTCAGCTGGGGCATCGCGCTGATCGAGTACTGTTTCATGGTGCCGGCCAACCGCATCGGGTTCATCGACAATGGCGGTCCCTTCAACCTCTGGCAGCTCAAAGTCATCCAAGAGTTCCTTTCGCTCACCATCTTCACTGTCTTCATGCTCATTTTCTTCAAAGACCAGCCCTTCACCTACAACCACGTCATCGGCTTCTGCCTGCTGATTTTGGCGGTGTATTTCATTTTCAAGAAGTAGGTGAGACTTAAGACTTAAGACGGAAGACACTAACAAATAACCCCAAAGTCTTAAGTCTAAAGTCTCACGTCTTATGTCTGATTATCAGTCAATTGCATAAAAGATAAAATAATTCTATCCATCAATACAATAAAACACCCGCTTCTCCGTTAAGCAGGTGTTTCTAATTTGTATCATCAATAAATTGCCGATGGATAAAAGTTTTACACCTGTCATCAAGAAAACGGTCAAAAGGGAGAAGCCTTCGAGAAAAATCATCGATAATATCCTGAATTACTCCAAATCGCTGAGTGTCATTGTGGGGATTGCGCCGCAGCCGTTGCTTTTCATCAACAACTAACCCGCGCGAGAGGAATGCCGCACCGTGCCGTCATTGCTTTAGGCAGCAACCTGGGCAACCGCGATTTCTATCTGAACATGGCCTTGTGCCTCATCGGATGGGAAGTGGGTAAGGTTGTGCAACGCTCTTCGGTGATCGAGACCCCGTCGTGGGGCTTCGACTCCGATCCGTTCCTCAACCAGGTTGTGGTCGTGGAGACCGAGCTGGAACCGATAGTGCTTTTGGACGTACTGCAGGACATCGAACGGCGGTTGGGCCGGACGGAGAAGAGCTCTGTGGTCGATGGTAAGCCCGTCTATCACGCCCGAACCATCGATTTGGATATTCTCGACTACGACCGGATGCGCTATCATGACGACCGTCTCACCCTCCCCCACCCGCACATCGCCGAACGCGAATTTGTGCTGGTGCCGCTGCGGGAGTTAGGCATCTCCATACCCTAATTTCACTGTTCACTAATCACAGATCACTGATATGAACGTACCATATAACTATATTGTCGTGGAGGGCAGTATCGGGGCGGGCAAGACCACCCTGAGCACCATGCTGGCGCGCGATTTCAACGCCGAGCTGGTGTTGGAGCGCTTTGCCGACAACCCTTTCCTCGAAAAGTTCTACAAGGATCCCGAGCACTACGCCCTGCCCGTGGAGATGACCTTCCTGATGGACCGCTACCAGCAGCTCAAGTCGATGCTCCCCGCCCGCGATCTCTTCACCGACTTCATCCTCGGCGACTACTTCATCGACAAGTGCCTGCTTTTCTCCAAAAACAACCTCGCCCCCGACGAATTTGCGCTCTTCCGTAACGTTTTCGACGCCGTCGCCACCAACCTGCCCAAACCCGACCTGATCCTCTACCTCTACACCACCCCCGACCGGCTTCTCCGGCAGATCGCCAAGCGAAACCGCTCCTTCGAGAAGGACATCACCTTGGAATACCTCTCCGACATCCAGGAAAAATACCTTACCTATTTTCGTGAAAACCAGCAGATTCCCATCCTTTTGGTCGATACCGAGAATGTGGATTTTGTAGAGAATCCATCTGATTACCAACGCTTTAAGAATCTCATCACCACCCACTACGAGCCCGGCATCCACCGCATCCTTTTTTAATTCACAATCACTATTTGAAAATATTTTTGCCGTTAGCGAGTTTGAAGTCATTTTTTTTACTACTTTTGCGGATATTTTTAGAAATAGGAAATTAATCAAAAAAGTTATATAACGTTATGAAAATTAGAAAGTTAATAGCTATCTTATTGGCAATTGTGGTGGTCATTTTGGCCATTTTCGCCGCACGCAGCATCATGCGTCCCGAGAAATTCAAAACCGTTTACGAACTTCGCAAGGAGGCCAACGTGCAGAACCTGCTGGCCATCCGCAGCGCCCAGGCCGTCTATAAGAACGTCCACAAAGTCTATGCTGATGACATCGACAAGCTGGTGGATTTTGTCAACAACGGCACCGTGCAAATTGAGAAGAACGTCGGTAACTTCCCCGACACGATGAGCGAGGCTGAGGCTTTCAAATTGGGCCTTATCCACAAGGAAATCGTCGAAGTGCCTGCCCTAGAGAAGATTATGGACATCGACCACAAGGTTCCTGCCGAGAACTTCAAGCATTTCCAATACATCCCCTTCTCCAACAAGGAGAAAAAGTACGAGATTCAAACCGACTCCCTTTCCAGCAAGACTTATACCATCCCCGTCTATCGCATCGACGTGAGCTTGGACGACATGCTTTATAATATGGACAAATCCATCACCCCAGAGAACGCTGGTCCGCTGACCCGCCTCTGGAACAAGATTTTCTACAACAACCTCTCCGAGGAGACCCAGTACCGTTCCCAATATGAGGGCATCTACATGGGCTCCCTGACCGAAGCCAGCACGGCCGGCAGCTGGGAGTAAAACCCCTACCGATGAACCCATCAATACAAGTATATGGAAGAGAATCCATCCGCATGTCGCCGGATGGATTCTCGTTTTATAAGCCCGACGGCGGCAAGCTGATTTGTCGGACGTTCCCGAACAATTCAAGTGATCTGCTCACTATCCAGGCACCGCTCTTCTTCCCCCTCGGTGAGACCGTCACCGTGGTGGCTGCGCAGCATATTCCGATGCTCGTGCCCGAAGAGCTTTACGACCCGGCCAAGGACCGCGAATACCTCGCCCTGCAGTACGACATTTCCCAGCTCGGAGCCACCTACTCCGACCAGGTGGGAGCCTATCGCGCCGTCTATTTCCTGACCCGCAACGAGGCCGACACCCTCGGACAGTTCTCTTACCCCAAGCAGACCGTTTCCGAGGCCACATTGCTCTATCGTTTCCTCTGCAGTCAAGGCCCTCAGCCCGCCCTCATCGCCGCCCTTAACGACGGTTTTACAGACATTGTGGCGGTGCAAAAAGAGGAGGTGCTGCTCATGAACCGTTTCCGTCCGGCCGAGCCCGAAGACACGCTATACCACATTCTCAACGTCATCCGGCAGCAAAACATGCGCCAGCCCGCCATCTATCTGCAATTCCTTGCGGAGGAGAACCGGAAGCTGCCGCAGCTGCTCAAAACCTGCAACTTGAACCCTGTTATCCTGTAAACATGCGAATTATCAGTGGAAAAAACCGGGGCCGGCACATTGTCGCGCCCACAAACCTGCCGGTGCGCCCGACCATGGACATGGGCAAGGAGAGCCTCTTCAACATCCTCAACAACTACTTTTACTTGGACAATGTTCGGGTGCTAGACCTTTTTGCCGGCACGGGTAATATCACTTACGAATTTGCCTCCCGCGACGCGATTTCGGTGGTGGCTGTTGACGAGAACCTGCTGTGTACCAAGTTTATACAGAAAACCGTTGACCAGCTGCACTATAACGACCAGGTGACGGTGATCCGGCAGGATGCCTTTGCCTACACCGCTTCATGTCGGCAGCAGTTCAACATCATCTTTGCCGACCCGCCCTACGACCTTCCGAACATCGAGAAAATCATCGATAACGTATTCGAACACAACCTGTTACTTCCTGACGGTTGGTTGGTGATGGAGCATTCGGGCAAGCACGATTTTTCCGGGCATCCGAAGTTTTACGACCACCGTCGATACGGGAAGCTGCATTTTTCCTTTTTTGTGAATATGACCGAAGAAAGCGAGGCTGAAGATGGAGAATGAAAAACGCTATCTGATTGTAGGACTGGGCAATGCTGAGCAGCAATATGCCGGCACGCGCCACAATTACGGTTTTGAGGTGGCCAACGCCGTGGCGAAAGCCTTCAAGGCGGAATTCAAGAACGACCGGCTTGCTTACGTGGCCCGCGCCAACTACAAAGGTCGCGAGCTCGTCATCCTGATGCCCACCACCTATATGAACCTCAGTGGTAAAGCCGTAAAGCACTGGTTGGCAGAGGAAAACGTCTCCGTGGATCACTGTTTGGTGATTTACGACGACATCGACCTCCCGTTGGGTATCTTCAAACTGAAGCCTAAGGGCGGCGGTGGCACGCACAACGGCATCGGCAACATCATTGAGACCTTGGGCCGCACCGATATCCCGCGTATGCGCTGCGGCATCGGCAAGGACTACGCCCAAGGCTACCAGGTTAATTACGTGCTCAGCCGCTTCTCCAGTGAGGAGCTCAAGCTGGTGGAACCCTGCATCGAGCGGGCCGTCAGCGCGGTGAAATCCTTTGTTACCGTAGGCATGCAGATGACGATGAACCAGTTCAACACCAAAGAGGCGGAGCGGGCGAAAGAGTTGGCAGAGAGCAGTGAACAGTAAACAGTGACAGTGATGAAGAGATGTATCATAATAACCGCAATGCTGATTGCGGCGATGGCGGCTGGAGCCCAAAACTGGTACCAGTTAGGCTTCAGGGTTTCCACGCAAATCCCGTTAGTGCGAGCCTATTCGTATGAGGATTACCTCTCCAACGTTCGTACGCCGCATTTCGGGCTCTATTTCCGTGCGGGCAAGTATGTCTATGGCGAAATCGGCCTTGGGTATCAGTACTTTAAGGGCAGATATGAGGTCAACTTGCACAATGGCGAAACCATCAACGACTTGGTGGAGACCCGTTATCTGGTCATCCCCGTCAAGGCCGTGGGTGACGTGCCGATTGCAAAGAAAATCTCCTTCATGCCGCAGGTGGGCATCCTTTACGAGCCGCTGCTGAAGGTGACGGAGAACATCTTAGGTTACGACAAAAACAACATCGAGAGCCAGTGGGTGTTGCTCACCGCCGGTTTCGACTTCCGGTTCGGGTTCATCACCGTCGGCGCGGATTATCGCTATTCGTTCCAGCATTTCTTCAAAAACAAGCCGGGCCGCAAGCCGCAATTCGCGGGAATCACCCTCGGCGTAATCTTCTAAACGGCTCACTGACAGCCGTTTCCGTTTTTTACCGGAAATGCTCGAATATAACGGAAAAAAGTGTATTTTTGCACCGTCATTTTGACAGGGAGCTTAGCTCAGTTGGTTTAGAGCATCTGCCTTACAAGCAGAGGGTCACTAGTTCGAATCTAGTAGTTCCCACACTAAAAATCAAGCACTTACAAAGAATTTTGTGAGTGCTTTTTTTGTTGGACTAACAAATGGACTAACATTTTTTCCCTCTTAAATGCAGGTTTATCCAGTTCCAGCCACAGACAGATTCAATGGTGATAACATCATACAAAAAAGTGGAGCCTAAATCCGACAGCATCCTCCCGGTAGGGCCTAGACTTCCCCATTTGTAAGATACTGAAGAACAAGCCCCACCTATTTGGCAATACATACTCAATAGGCAAGCTTGATTTCCGATATCCGTACTAACTCTAAACGGTCCAGGTTCACCGAGACGGATAAGCGAAAACTCGCTTTCTTTCCAATAAAAAACCGCTGCCCTGACTTTCAGCAGAACAGCGGTGCAAAAATACAAAATTATTTGATGTCTTCCGTAGAGACGCGTCATGACACGTCTCTACAGTCTAATCTTCTTGAACATCCTCTTCCAACGCACTTTGCCCTTGTCGCTCCAAGTCTTGAACTTGTCGATGGAGAGCCAAACGATGGAGGCCTTGCCCACGATGTGGTCCTCCGGCACGAAACCCCAGAAACGGGAGTCGGCGGAGTTGTGACGGTTGTCACCCATCATGAAGTAGTAATCCATCGCGAAGGTGTAGTTCGTGGCCACCTGCCCGTCGATGAGCACTTTGCCGTCCTGCACCTGCACGTCGTGACCTTCGTAGTTGTGGATGACTTTCTCGTAAAGGGCGATGTTCTCGGGCGTAATCTCCACCGCCATACCCTTCTGCGGGATGGTGATCGGACCGAAGAAGTCCTTGTTCCACTTGTAGTTGCTGTCGTGCGGGAAGATGTCGGGGTCGTACTCGCCATCGTCATCCTTCCACATTTGCACGTCGTAACCCTTCTTTTCGATGAGATTCTTCTGCTCGGCATTCAACCGGAACACGAAGTGGTTGATGTCGATCTGCTGCATGTCCTCTTCGTTGATATCCAAGTTTTTACGCTCTTTCTTGGTGAGTTGCAGCCCCGAGGGATGGGAGACGATGTACATGAACTGCAGCCGGTCGGGATTCTGGGCCTTCTGCCCGTTAATATAGACCTGGCAGTCCCGAACCTCGAGCTTGTCGCCAGGGGTGCCGATACAGCGTTTTACGTAGTTTTCGCGCTTGTCCACCGGACGGTCAATCACCCGGTATTCCTGCCAGACCGCTGCCCTACCCTTTCCAGGCGTATAAGCACCGGGGTACTTCATCCGGATCTGTTGGATGTATTCGGGCGGATAACGGCGGAAAAGGTTGTTTTTCTCGACTTCGGTAGCATTCGGGTTGAGCATGGTCTCAAACTCGCGCACGATGGCGTAATAGCTCTCAGCCTGCCGCTCCACCACCACAGTATCACCGTCCGGATAGTTGAAGACGACCACGTCATTGCGCTTCACCGGCTTGAGGGCTTTTGAACGCATGTAGGGCAGCTTGATAATCTCCGAATAGGACTTGATCTCGGTCTTCGGCAGCTTGTTGTGAATAAACGGCACGGCCACGGGTGTCTGGGGAGCCCGCACTCCGTAGGCAATCTTGCTGACGGACAGGAAGTCGCCAATCATCAGGGAGCTTTCCATGGAGGAAGTCGGAATCGTGTAGAGCTCAAACCAGCAGGCGCGGATGATGTAAGCTGCCGCCACTGCGAAAATCAGCGCATCGCCCCACGAACGGGCCGAGGTCTTCTTCGGACGCTCTAAATTCTCCGGCGTGACATAGTGCTCCTTCGGAGAGAAACCTAACCACGGCAGATAAAACGGGAAGAACATCGTGCCCAAAATCAGCGGCACATAGCTGTATTTGTTGAACTGCCGGATGGTTTCCCACACCATGTAGTAGAACATGAAAATGCCGAGATAGGGGATCAGAAACAGCAGCATCCACCACCATTTCCGCCCGATGACGACCTTGATCCACAGCCAGATGTTGTAGAACGGAATCAGCGACAGCCACGGCTTGAGGCCGGCTTTCTTGAAAATGCCCCACATCCCGACTTGCCAGCCGAGAAAGGAGATGATGAGGATGATGATTAATGCGGTTTTGGATATGAACATGTTTGGTTTAAAGTTTATGGTTTAAGGTTTATGGTTTATGGGTTACGCGGTTATTCGGTTAATAGGTTATTAAATGATATAGAACTACTTTCAAGATGGTTGCAGGCCCGACAAGTGACAACCTAGGGGTCAAAAGGTCAACGTTCGCTCAAACGGATACACCCCTGTAGGTTGCGAAACAATCCATTCGGCGGCATGAACCGCACCGAGGGCGAAGCCTTCGCGGCCGTGGGCGGTATGGCGAATTTCAATAGTGTCTTCGGGGGACTCCCAAGTCACGACATGCGTTCCGGGAACCTCGTCCTCGCGGATGGCCGTCACAGGCAGCACCACGCGGGTGTGGTCGCAAGGGGTGAGCTTCCACTCCTGCAATGCCTTCACCTCGCTCAGGATGTCCTGCGCAATATGGATGGCTGTCCCGCTCGGCGCATCTTTCTTGTGGATATGGTGCGTTTCCTCCACAGCGGCCGTATAACGGGGTTGCGAATCCATCAGCTTTGCCAGCAACTGGTTGACTTTGAAGAAGATATTGACCCCGATGCTGAAGTTGGATCCATAGACGAGACGGCCTTCGTGCGCGGCGCACGCCTGACGGATCTCTTCGAGGCGGTCGAGCCAGCCAGTGGTACCGACCACAATCGGGACTTTCGCCTCGAATGCGCGGAGCATGTTCGGCACTGCCGCTGACGGCTCCGAAAAGTCGATGGCCACCTCCGCCTTCCGGAAGTCCTCAGCATGGGTTTGCCAGTCATCCAGATTGTCGATGACGGCTACCACCTCGTGGTTCCGCTCACGGAGCACCCGTTCCACGATGTGCCCCATTTTTCCGTATCCTAATATTGCGACGTTCATAATTCTTATTTTCCTAATGCCTTTTTCACCGCCTTCTCAATCTCCTCGCCGCGCAAATCACGGGCAATGATGATACCATCCTTGCCGATGAGCATAATCTGCGGGATGCCGTCCACACCGTAAGTGTCGGTGGCCTTGCGCGTGAAATCGGTGATCTGCGTCCAGGTCATCCCCATATCGTTGATGGCCTTGGTCTGATTTTCGGTCTTATCCCACACATTGAGGCCGACCACTACAAAGTCCTTTCCACCGTATTTTTCGTGGATTTTCTTGATGTTGGGAATCTCGCGGCGGCATGGTCCGCACCAAGAGGCCCAAAAGTCGATGAGCGCGACTTTGCCGTCAATCACCTTGCTGAGCTTGATGTTTTTTCCCGTCTTATAATCCGTCAGCGTGAGGTCGATGTAATGTTGTCCGGGGGCGGTATGGCTCAATTTCTCCATCTTCGCGAGTTTCGTCTGCAAAGGCTGGTATGTGGTAACCACCGGCGCTGCCCCTTCCAACATCGTCATCACTTTTTCATAGCCGGGATCATCATACGTCAGGTAATCTTCCATCACGATAGCACCTAAGGCATTTGACTTGTTCAGCTGGTAGGTCTCCTGAATCATGGAGAAGAGGCTTCCCAAACGTTTTTCAATCTTATTGTTCAGATCATCCCGTTCATTTTTAGGTGTATTAACACTCTCGTTGAGCTGATGGTATAACGCATTGATGACACTCACTTCGTAATGCGATTCTTGCAAAAACTGATAGAGTTGGTCGTTCAACGGAGTGCCCGACAGTGAATCCGTCACCAAGTCGGCGTAGATGTTGCCCGGTTCGCCGATAATGCGCAGATAATAGTAACTGTTGGCATTAGCGGGATATTGGGGTTCCGTCTTCAACATACCCACGAACGGTTCAGCCACCTCAATGTCGAAGGAGAAGGTACTGTCCGTAATCTTCGTGGTTGCCAGCGATTTGCCGGTGTTCATATTCATCACGGCGATATTCTTGCCCTGCAACCCAGGCACGGCCACTCGCCCGCTGATATGGCAGTTCTGTGCCCCAACCCACGACACCATCATCACACAAACCACCAAACTCAAAATTCTATCTATATATTTCATATCGTTATTATTTTTTCTTTGTTGTGCCCCACACTGCGCTCCGCTTATGTGGGGTTATTTGCACTCCGTGCGTGTTGCCTTACCACCCCGCCCTTCGGGCACCCCTCCAGAGGAGGGGAATGGGCTGCTCAAGGAATTATTCATCATTCATCATTTTAGAGACATCACAATCCCAACTCCATACGACGGCGCCTTATTCACCGGGTTCGGCATCACCATCGGGCTCCATTGGAGGGAAAGGTCGTCGGAGACATCGAAATAGTAGAGATGCGCATCCACCATGGCGTCGATGAAGTTGAGGGTGTAGATGATGGCGGTGGCGGCGATGCATATCTCCATGTTTCGCTGCGAGGTCTGCTTCAAGGCGAGGATGTTCTCGTCGGGGGTGTCGGCCAGGCCGGGAATCAGCTTGTCGATGTTGCCGTCGCGGCGGTTGATGAACTCGCGGCGGTAGAGCATCATGTCAGAGGCATATTTGGTGAGGAAGTAGCCCGAAGCCTCCAAAAGGCCATACACGATGGGCACTTTCCAGTATTTCTTGTTGTAGATCTGGCCGCCGCCGGGAATGATGGACCAAAGCATCGCGATCGTCGGACTGTGCTGGGAAACCCGCGTCGAGTCAGCGGCCTTCACCCGCGACGGCTTCTCGGACGCCATCTCCTGGGAATAAGCAAACAAACTCATACAGAGCATGATCGTTACTGTAAGAATCTGCTTAAGGTGTTTCATACTGGGTTTCAAGTTTAAGACCGGGCCGATTTTGAACCTTCATCCAACGGGAAGAAAGGAGAATTATTGCAGCAGGCTCAAAATATTCTTCAGTTCCTCGTCCGACGCGAACGGAATCTGGATGTGGCCTTTGCCGGAGATGTCCTTCTTGATGCTCACTTTCGTGTTCAGCTTTTGGGAAATGGCGGTCTGGGCGGCACGCACGTCGTCCGAAAGGGTGATTTTCACCTTCGACTTCTTGTTGCGGACCCCTTCCAGCGTCTTCTTCACCAACGTCTCCGTCTGTCGCACCGAAAGCTGACCGTCCACAATCTGCTGCAGCAGCTTGGCCTGCAAAGCTTCGTCCTCCACCGTCACCAAGGTGCGGGCGTGTCCCATGGAGATCTGGTTGTCGCGCACGGCAACCTGCACGGGCGTGGAGAGCTTGAGCAGACGCAAGTAGTTGGAAATCGTGGTGTTGGTCTTGCCCACCTTCGACCCGAGTTCATCCTGGGTGAGGTGGCACTCGTCGATGAGCATCTGGTAGCTCATGGCGATTTCGATGGCATTGAGGTCGGCGCGCTGGATGTTCTCCACGAGCGCCATCTGGATGGAAAGGGCATCATCGACCGTGCGCACAAAAGCGGGGATCTCGGTGAGGCCGGCCATCTGGGCGGCGCGGAAACGGCGCTCGCCGGAAATCAGCTGGTACTTGCCGCTGCCCACGGGACGCACCGTCACCGGCTGGATCAGCCCGTAGGTCTTGATGGACTGCGCCAACTCGCCCAGCGCTTCCTCGTCGAACTGGGTGCGCGGCTGGTACGGGTTCGCCTCGATGGACTCGATCCGGATGTTCGCGTTGCCGCTCACCACATTCGCATTATCCTTATGGACCGGGATCGGCATATCACCGAGCATCGCCCCCAGCCCTCTTCCTAATGGTTTATCATTCTTCGGCATAATATTCCGATTCCAATTATCAATTATCCATTATCCATTAATCACACCGTGTACCCGTTCTTCAGCAGGAACTCCTTGGCAAGGTTCATGTAGTTGACGTGGCCGACGGACTTGATGTCATAGACCGCGATGGGCACGCCGTAACTCGGTGCTTCACTGAGTCTTACGGTACGGTTGATGACGGTGTCGAACACGATGTCGCGGCAGTGGAACCGCACGTCCTCATAGACCGCGTTGGCCGACTTGTAGCGGTTGGTGTACATGGTCATGAGGATGCCCTCGATGGAGAGCTCGGGGTTCATGTTCGACTGCACGATGCGGACGGTGTTGAGCAGCTTGCCGAGGCCTTCGAGGGCGAAATACTCGCACTGCACGGGGATGATGACCGAATCCGAGGCCACGAGGGCGTTGAGGGTCACCAGTCCGAGCGACGGGGCGCAGTCGATGAAGAGGAAGTCGTAGTCGTTCTTCACATCGACCAGCGCGTCACGCATCCGGTACTCGCGGCGGTCGTAGTTGATCATCTCGATTTCGGCGCCCACAAGGTTGATGGTCGCGGGCATCAGGAAGAGATTCGGGGTCTTCGTCTCCACCACAGCCTCGGAGGCCATCTTTCCGTTGACGATGCAGTCGTAGATGCTCACCGTGTCGTCATCGGGATAAACGCCCACGCCGCTGGAGGCGTTGCCCTGCGGGTCGGCGTCGATGAGCAGCACACGGAAATCGAGCAGGGCCAGCGATGCCGCGAGGTTCACCGCGGTGGTCGTCTTCCCCACCCCACCTTTCTGGTTTACAATGGATACTATCTTCCCCATTATAATGAGAGATCTATGTCGTCGAAAGTGATGCCCAGATCCATGTCGTCGGTCTTCTCGAAGTTGTCGTTCTCCATGAAGTCGTCCTCGGCGGGCACTGTGCCGTCGTTGATGAAACCGATCACGCCGGAGAGGGCGTTCTGGAACTTCTCGAAATCCTCCGGGTAAAGGAATATCTTGTGCTTCTCGTAGAAGAAAGTGCCGTTGTCGGCGTTGAACTTGCGCTTGCTTTCCGTGATGGTGAGGTACATCTCCTCGTTACGGCTCCGCTTCACATCGAAGAAATAGGTTCTTTTTCCTGCCTTGACCGCTCTGGAGAGCACTTCGTTTCTGTCTTGATTTTCCATAATGGCGTTACTTTTATTAATTCAAATTCGACCGCAAAAGTACGTTTACGCGGACGCAATTTTCCAAAAATTATTTTCTTTTTTGCGTTTGTTGCTGTTGTTTAAGCATTTGAGCCTGCTGTTTTTGCAGTTCCTCCATCTTCAGCTGCCAGCGCGACTTCTTCACGGGTTTCTTCATGTTCTCCTGCATCTGGGCGCGGAGCTTGTTCTCATCCACGGCGATGCGGAAGATGAACATCTGCAGGAACGTGACGAGGTTGAAGAGCAGGTAGTAGTAGGTGAGTGCCGAGGCGAAGTTGTTGAACATGAAGAGGAACATGATCGGCATCATATACATCATGATGTTCATCATGCGCTGCTGGTCCTTGTTGCCCTGCGTGGGGGCCATCAGCTTCTGGTTCAGCCAGGTATAGACGATGGTGGCGGCGGTCATCAGCAGGGTGAAGAGGCTGAGATGGTCGCCGAACAGCGGGATGTTGTGGCCGAAATCCCAGATGGAGTCGTAGGTGGAGAGGTCCTCGGCCCAAAGGAAGGGCTTCTGCCGCAGCTCGTAGGCGGCGGGGAAGAAGCGGTACATGGCGATGAGGATCGGCATCTGCAGCAGCATCGGCACGCAGCCGCCGGCGGGTTTCACGCCCGCGCTCTGGTAGAGGCTCATCGTGGCCTGCTGCTTCTTCATCATGTCCTCGTCCTTCGGGTATTTCGCGTTCAGGGCCTCGATTTCCGGCTTCAGGGCACGCATCTTGGCCGACGACATGTAGGTCTTATAACTCACCGGCAGCACCACAATCTTGATGAAGATGGTGAGTATCAGGATGATAATGCCATAGCTCAACCCGTAGGCCTCCAACCAGTTGAATATCGGGATGATGATGAAGCGGTTGATCCACTGCAAGAGGAAGAAGCCCCAGCCCAGCGGCACCTGGTGCTCCAGTTTCGTGTCGTAACCCTTGAGCAGGCGGTACTGGTTCGGCCCCACGAACATGTACATCCCGAAATGGCCGTCGTTCAGGTCCGCCATCTCGAAGTCGAGGTCGGCGTCAAGATTTTTCAGGACGCTGGTCTCACCCTTTTCCGGCCCTTCCACGGTGAGGGAGCCCGACGTGAAGGGCTGGTCGGTAGTCACCAAGCAGGTGGTGAAGAACTGCTGCTTGAAGGAGACCCACTTCAGCGGCGAGGTGAAATCCCTGTGGTCGGGCTTGCGCTCGTCGAGGTTATCCACCTCGTCGCTGTTGTCCATATAGTATATAGATGTAATGTTCTTCTCGTATTCGTAGTTCTTCTCCACGCACTTGGGCTGGGCCTGCCACTTCAGGGTGAAGCTGTGGCGGTTCGGGTAGAGATACGGTTCCATGTTGACCATATTGATCTGATAATCAAACTTATAGTCGTCATTGGAGAAGGTGTAGAGATATTCGACATAGGATTTCCGGTCGAGCACCTGACACTGAGCGCTGTCCGACGAGGCATTGGGATAGAGCCTGAGCGACAGCTGGTTATGCTCTTCATCCACCACCAGGTCGTCGGCATTGGCCACGAAGACGCATTCGTCGGTGGCGATTTCGGTCTGGTCGCGCAGCATGAGTTTCATGGACATGCTGTTGGAGGCACCCTCGTAGATGACCAGGGGTTGTTTCTCCGCGCCCTTGGGGGTGTAGCGATAGACCTCCTTGAGCTGGATCTCCTTGAGGTAGCCGCCCTTCTTGCTGAAGCGGTAGTAGGCCTTGGCGGTCTCCACGGTATAGTCGCCGTCCTCATCCACCTGCGCGTTCGAGAACTTCTGTGCCGGGGAGAGGTTGGCCGTCGTCTGCGGCAAAGCGGCGGCGTTCGTGTCCGACGGGTTGTCGAGCGAGAGCATTTCGGCGGCCTCGCGGGCTTCCCTGTCGATTTCCTGCGACATCATCTCTTCCTGCGCGGCCTGTTTTTTCTTCACCTGAGAGGTCTGGTAGAAGCTGAAGCCCATGAACAGGGCGAAGATCAGCAGCAGACCGATAACTGTATTCTTATCCATTTTCCAAATTTAAAACGGCGGCAAAAGTACAAAAAAAAACGGGAATCAGAAATTGAATTTCAACCGAAAAAAATGTATCTTTGCGCTGCAAAAAAAGCGGCCCTCACAGCCTTTTTTACAATAGATTACGTAATAAGACAAAGAACTGCCGTATGATGAGTAAACAATTGTATTCGGGTTGCAGCATGGTCGCCATGTCTGCATGCTGTTTTTGTTTGTGCTGGCGTGCGGGACGGCACGCGGGCAGGAGAAGTTCATCTTCACGCCGCAATGGACTGCGCAGGCTCAATTCGCCGGCTACTATGTGGCGCAGGAAAAAGGGTTCTACAAGGAAGCGGGACTTTCGGTGGAGATTGTCCACCCATCGCTCACGCAACCGGCCATGAAACGCATCCAGAACAATGAAAGCCATGCCACCACCCTGCAACTCTGCCAGGCGATAGAAATCGTGGACGGGGGAATCGACTTGGTGAACATCCTGCAAACTTCGATGAACAACGCGATGGTCATCGTATCGCGCCGAGGAGTTGACCCGCTGACACAGAAAGGTGAGCGCATCGGGATCTGGAGCGCGGGGTTCGGCCAATTAGCCATCTGTATGAGCAAGAAGGAACATCTTGACTATGAATAGATTCCCTTTGCCTCGAATGTAAATCTGTTTGTGGCAGGCGCCATTGATGCGACCCTGGCCATGAGCTACAACGAATATTACCAATTGGTTCAGACAGGCATGCCTGTGAATGAAAAGAGCGTCTATCGTTTCTGCGACCACGGATACAACGTGCAGGAAGACGGTCTGTATATGACACGTGAGTATTATAACAAACATCGTGATGAGGCGACAAAGTTTGCCCAAGCCAGCCGCAGAGGATGGGAATGGGCGGCGGCACATCCTGAAGAGACACTGGATATCGTCATGAAATATGTGCAAGAGAGCCATTTAATCACAAACCGTGTCCTGCAGAAGTTGATGCTGGAAGAGGTGCTCCGTTTGCAGGTGGACCGCGAATCGGGTAAACGTGAGTTCCGTCTCCGCCCAGACATGGTGAAACGGGCCAGCGACCTGATGCTGGAGTGCAAAATGCTGAAAAAGCCCGTCACATACAATCAACTAATAGCCAAATAGCCATGAAATTCCGAATCATATCCTTCGTCAAGAGGTCTCTTGCCACGAAACTGGGTCTTTTTCTCGTCTTTTTCACTGCCATCATCCTGATTGCCGCATTGGGATACATGTTCGGCGTGTCACGCCAGGCAATCCGCAAAGAAGCCATCGACCGGGCCACTGAGCAGTTGGAAAACACGACCCAGCGCGTAACCGCAATCCTTGACCGGGTAGAGGTGGCTGCCAACAATACCGCGTGGCTGATCAACCGCCATCTCGACACACCTGACATCATGTTTGAATACTCCCGTCGGATATTGGAGAACAATCCCGAACTCAATGGCTGTTCCATCGCTTTCGAGCCCTATTATTTCCCGGGGCGCGGACGCTATTTCTCCGCCTTCTCCTACAACGACCACGGGGTGATTGAGACAACCCAGGAGGGCAATGAGCATTATGAATACTTTTATTGGGATTGGTATCAGCTTTGCAAATTGTTGGACAAACCGATTTGGACAGAGCCCTTCATGGATTACAATCCTGACGACATCTACTCCAAAGATATGATCGCCTCTTACTGCCAACCCATTAAAGACAAAGAAGGCCAATATATCGGCACGCTTTCGGTGGACATATCGCTGGAATGGCTCTCCAAAACTATCTCGGCCGTGAAACCTTATCCGAATTCGTATAGCATCATGATCGGCCAGGGCGGCACCTATTTTGTACACCCGGACTCGACAAAGCTCGTCTATCAGACTATTTTCACCGAATCGATGGAACACCCGGACACTGCCATGGTGAGTCTTGGGCATGCCATGCAGCGCGGCGAAGAAGGGATGCGCCAGCTGAAACTCAACGGCGAGGATTGCTATGTTTTCTACAAACCGCTCAGCACCACCGGCTGGAGCGTGGCCATCGTCTGTCCGGAAAGCGATATCTTCGTGAGTTTCAACAGGTTGCGCCGAGCCGTGACAGGATCGGTTGTCGGAGGCCTGATCCTATTGATGCTGGTGTGCATCTATACCATCGGCCAAAAGCTCCGACCGCTCACGAAACTCGCCCGGCAGGCGGAGGCTATCGCCTCGGGCGACTTCAGCGTGACCTTGCCCGACGACGGTCGTCGTGACGAGGTTGGACAACTCCGGCAGTCATTCACCGAAATGCAACACTCGCTGGTCAACTACATTGAGGAATTGAAAAGCACCACCGCCCAGAAGGCTTCCATCGAGAGCGAGCTGAAGGTGGCCAGTGATATCCAGATGAGCATGGTGCCCCGCATGTTCCCGGCATTCCCCAACCGCAACGATATCGACCTCTACGCCTCGATGACCCCGGCCAAGGAGGTGGGCGGCGACCTCTACGACTTTTTCATTCAGGAAGAAATCCTATACTTCTGCGTGGGCGATGTCTCCGGCAAGGGCATTCCCGCCAGCCTCTTCATGGCCGTCACGCGCAACCTCTTCCGCATCGTGGCGCAGCAGGGTCTTCCGCCCGCGGAAATCGCCAGCCATATCAGCAACCTCCTCGCCGTTGACAACGACCGAGGCATGTTCGTCACGATGTTCATCGGCAAAGCCGACCTGCGCACCGGCCGCCTCGACTATTGCAACTGCGGCCATAACGCCCCGATCATCGACGGACAGTTCCTCAAGATGCAGTACGTCAACCAGCCACTCGGACTTTGGGAGGACGCCCCGTTCTACGGCGAGAGTATCGACAACATCAAGGGCAAACAAATACTGCTCTATACCGACGGTCTCAACGAAGCCGAAAATCAAGACAAGGTAATTCTCGGCAATGAGCGTCTGATAGAGTTGATGAAGGATACGAAAGATCTGGGAGCCAAACAAGTGGTCGACATGCTCCTCGCCGCCGTCGAGACGCACCGGGCGGGAGCGGATCAGAATGATGACTTGACCTTGTTGTGCTTGACGATAATGTAGAATGAAAAATAATTGTGAATTGACACAATGGCTATATATTTGAACCAAATAAACAAACGTCGTGCCGCCGAGCGCGCTGCGAGGGCTGAAGTGATCGAGAAGACGAACAACGACTCGGACGCCACGGCAGGAAGCGCACTGTGCCGCAGAATGACGAAAGCGCGTTGAAGCAGGTGCTGGAAGCCCTCGGGATTCAGGATTATGAGTTGGAAGACAACGACATGGTATCGCCCGAGGAGCAGCTGACCGGCATCCTCCGTCCGCGCGACATCCAGCTCCAGGGCGAGTGGTGGAAAGAGTGCATCGGGCCGCTGTTGGGCTATGCCAAGGACGGACATCTGATCGCACTCACCCCGACCAAATCCGGGCTGGGCTACCAATACCGCCGACAGGACGGCACCATCCAGAGAGTGGGTCATCTCGAGTTGGAGGAGGCACTGAAACCTGCGCCATCACCTTCACCAAAGCATTGCCACTGAAGCCGTTGCGTGTCAAGGATCTCCTGAGGTTCACATGGAGCGTGGTCTCCGGACCGAACGCCTTGCTCTCGTTTTGTGCGCCCTCGTGGTGGTGTTGCTTGGCATGTTCCTCCCCATGGCCAACAAGCTCATCTTCGACACGGTGATTCCCACCGGCGACGCCTCCGGGCTGCTGCCCATCACAGGACTCCTCTTCGGGGCGACCATCAGCACCCTGTTGTTGACCCTCACCCGCAACCTCTACATCCTCCGAATCCGGAACATTGCGGAGCTGCACGTACAGAACGCCGTCATGGCCCGCACGTTCCTGCTCTCCCCGACATTCTTCTCCAAGAACCCCAGCGGTGAACTGTCGGAGAAACTGAACAATGTCACCACGCTCGCCGGACTTATCAACGAAGCCGCCGTGGGCGCCCTGTTAAACGCCATTCTGAATATCATTTACCTCACGCAGGTCTATATTTAGGGCGGAAAGCTGTTCTGGCCTGCTGTGGCGGTCATCTTCATACAGTATGCCGTGCTCCTGCTGAACTATCGTCGGGCGGTCAACGTGCGGGAGAAATATACCGGACGCGCTGCCAAACTCAGCGGTCTGGAGTACAATCTCTTTGCCGGTATCCAGAAGCTGAAACTGACGGGCAGCGAGAACCGTGCCTTCGCCCGCTGGCTCGACCACTACAGCGAGCCCCCCCGTTTCATCTACAATCCGGCATTCAAGAGCCGCCTCTACCCTACCCTCGCCGCGCTGGTCGGCATCGGAGGCACCATGTTGATTTTCTGGAACACCCTTGCCAACGGGGTCTCCACGTCCGACTATATCGCTTTCGGCGCCGCGTTCGGCATAATCACCAGCGCTATCGCGCAACTGCATTTGTTGGTGCCCAATCTGGCGCAAATCAAGCCCATGCTGGAAAGCGTGAAGCCCATTTTGGAAGCGGTGCCCGAGATGGAGGAGAAAGCCCCGCAGGTGGAGGATCTTTTCGGAGGCATTGAAATATCCGGCGTCTCCTTCCGCTACCAGGAAGACGGTCCGCTGATTCTCCGGCGACCTTTTCCACAACATCACCATCACCGCCCCGTGGGCCACGCAGGAAGATGCGTGGGAGGCCTTGCGGATGGCCAGTCTCGACGAACTGATGTGTACCCGCGTAGTCATCGCCCACCGTCTCTCCACCATCCGCCATTGCGACCGCATCATCGTGCTCGACAAGGGCAAAATCGCCGAGGAGGGCACCTTTGAGGAGTTAATGGAGAAGAAAGGGTTGTTCTATGAAATGAGTCTCCGACAACTATAGCTTAACCTGGCGTTGGCGATGCACACGCACTATGAGCATCTCGGCGATGCGACAAGCTATCGTGTGACGCCTATCTGTGGTAATCTGTGTTACATAAAAAAACACCCTAAACGCTTGGTTTAGAGTGCCTTTTCAGTGTCCCCTCAGGGGCTCGAACCCTGGACCCATTGATTAAGAGTCAATTGCTCTACCAACTGAGCTAAGGAGACTTCTTTTTACCTTTGCTTTTGCGGGTGCAAAAATACATTTTTTTTCTATCTTTGCAAAAAAAAAGTGATGAAAATTTACACCCGTACTGGAGACAATGGAACCACCTCATTATCAGATGGTTCACGCATTTCAAAGGGTAGCATTCTGCTGCACGCTTACGGCACCGTGGATGAGCTGAACAGCTTCATCGGGGTCGTGATTTCGCAAATTTCGGACAATTTCCTGACAAAAGTGCAAAACGAGCTCTTCGTCGTCGGGGGCATGTTGGCCACCCCGGTGGAGAACTGGGAGAAGTACTGGAAGGTGGAGCGGTTGGCGGAGTTCACCGCGGAAATCGAGCGGGAGATCGACCGGCTGAGCGCGGAGCTGGAGCCCATGCGCGGGTTCATCTTGCCGCAGGGCAGCCGCCTCATCGCCGACACCCACATCTGCCGTACGGTTTGCCGCCGCGCCGAGCGCTATGTGGTGCAACTTTTGGAGGAGAACGAGGCCTACAAACCGGTGCAAGTTTTGCTGAATCGGCTGTCCGATTTCTTCTTTATTTTGGCGAGATTTTTCCACAAAAAAGAAAAAATTTCTGAAACTCTCTATCAATCAACGAAATAAAAATTTTCAAAAAGCTTGACTTTTTCAGTTTAATATTATACTTTTGCGCCCTCAAAAACAAACCATTTTTTAAACGTAAAAACTATGTATTGGACATTAGAATTAGCCACGCGATTAGAGGACGCTCCCTGGCCGGCAACCCGCGACGAACTGCTCGACTACGCCATCCGTTCCGGTGCCCCCATGGAAGTGATTGAGAATCTTCAGGAGATTGACGACGAGGGCGAGACCTACGACTCCATCGAGGACATCTGGCCCGACTATCCCTCCAAGGAGGACTTCTTCTTCAACGAGGATGAATACTAATCGTCACGAACGATACGGGAACGCGCTAATATGGCGCGTTTTTTTTGTTGTCTCCCCCACCCCGACTTCTCTTCCTCAACCCCGATTCTAAAGAATCATCAATTTAGTCGCTTGTGATAATATCCCTCAATTCCTTGTATGATTTCACCACATCGTATGTGACGGTACTGTCGGAGATGGTGGCGAAGTGGCGGCGGGCACATTCAATCTTGACATTCTCGGTCTCTCTGTAGTCAAGCAGTTTGTCCTTGTCATAGCCTTTGGTTTCAGCCACGAAATAGATGTGCTTGATGTCTGAGCCCTCCTTGAAGACTATAGCCCAATCAGGATTGTAATGTCCTGCTGGCGTGTTGATATAGAAGCCGCCGGGCAACTTGGCATAGACTGCCACCTCGTTCTGTGACTCAAGGTTTTTGGCGAAGTCCATTTCTATGCCTTTCGAATCCACCACTACAAGGTCGTAGAGCGACTTCTCCGACTCCATGGCATTGACACCCAAACGGCCTTTGAGTTCTGAAGCGCTGAATATGTCGGCATCAAATTTCTTCTCGAGCTTGTGGTAGGCCACGTGCTCAATCACGGCGACGGCTTTGCATTCATTGATGATGTTGCCCGCCTTGATGATGAACTCCTCGGGGTTGGCTTTGAATTTGACGAACGTTTTGGGGCTGATTTTTTGGAGGATGGAGACAATGGCCTTTCGCGTCAATCCCGTGTCTTCCACCAATTTGCCAATCAGGTCATATTTGACCAATTCGCGGATGGAGGTAGTCTCGGCTTTCGTCTGTTTCATGGCCGTGCCGGCGGTCAGCTGGTCTTTGCTCTGGATGCCCTCTAACGTGCCCGACACCACCTGGATGTTGATGTTGGAGACCTGCAGATGGTTGTCCAGCTTGGCGACCGCGTATTCTATGAGGTCATCCGTCTTGAAATCCACCGTGTAGTAGGTTTTGCGGTTGATTTTGCTCCACAACGCCTGGAACTCCTTTCTCTCGAATCTCTTCGAGTCGAATCTCGCTTCGCGGGTGCGCCTTGCGTCTTCGGGACGGACGGCCTCCGGATTGAACACCGCGTCAAGGCGGTTGATAATGTCTTTCTTGTATTCGTTGTACTCCTCCCCGAAGTCGAGCACGCCCTGCTGCTTGTCGTCGTGGTATTGCTTGGTGAGCTGTCCCTGTTTGTCGATATAGCCTTTCATGCGAAGCGTGAACGTGAGTTCTTGTGCATCGTCTTCCGTGAGCTTTTTCTGCTCGCCCGTCGCGTTGGAGACCAGCAAACCCAGGAAGAGCTGGGAGTTCACCTTCACGGGTCTGTCGCCCACGGCATCGGCGATTTCCGTTTGCAGCTTGGAGGCGAAGGAGTTGTACGACTCGCTGGCGATGACGGTCAGCTCGTTCACCTCGAACACCCTGCCGTGCAGCACGTTCTCATCCTGCCGCTCGCCCCGGTCGTTCACGCAGAGGCGCATCCCGCGTCCCACCTCCTGCCGTTTCTTGGTTTGGTTGTCGCTATCTTTCAGCGTGCAGATTTGGAAGACGTTGGGGTTGTCCCAGCCCTCCTTCAGGGCGGAATGGGAGAAGATGAAACGGGTGGGCTCGCTGAACGAGAGCAGCCGCTCCTTGTCCTTCATGATCAGGTCGTATGCGGACACGTCATTGCTGCTCTCATTCCTGAGTTCCGTGGCGGAAGGCTGCACATAGTGGCCTTTCTTGTCGCGGGAGAAGTAGCCGTTGTGGACTTCCGTTGCGGTGAACTTCTGCAGATACGCCACATATTCGGGGTCGTCCGAAATGCTCAGCTGCAGCTGCCCCACGATGTTGTTGTATTCCTCCTCGAAAATCTCGGCGTATTGGCCGTTCCGTGTGCCGCCGCCCTGTTCGTAGATGCGGTAGTTATCCACGTGGTCGATGAAGAAGAGGGACAGGCACTTGATGCCCATCTTGAACAGCTTGCGCTCTTTCTCGATGTGTGAAAGGATGGTTTCGCGTATCTGATGGCGGCGCACGTAGATGTCGTTCACTTTCCCCACCATTTCGCCTTCGCGCAGGACGAGGCCGTTGAGCAGGCGCACGGTGCGGTTGAAGCCGTCAATGCTTTCGACGCGGTAGCCGTGGGCGTACTCCTCCAACTGCCCCGACTGCTGGTAGATGTCGAAGCCGTCGGAGACGAGCTGCACCACCGGCTTGATGCTGCTGGCCATGCGCTTGTCGAAGCCGAGACGCGCCATGGGGTTGCCCGCGGAGAGTTCGATGCTTTCGAGATAGACATAGCCGTTGGTGGCCGTGGTACCTTTTTGCTCGATACCTTTTACGGAAATCTTCTTCACGAGTTTCTTATTGTAGGCATCCATGGCATCAAGGCGGTAGATCATGTTCACGATGTCGCCTGCGCGGTGCGTGGCGCTGTAAAGCAGTGTGAAGAGCGGATGGAACTCCTTGAGTTTCTCGCGGGTGGCGTTTTTCTTGTCCGCGCCCAAGACGGATTGCGGCTCGTCGATGATAAGGATGGGATTGGTGGCCGCAATCACATCGATGGGCTTGCGCGAGCGGAAAGCGTCCAGTTTCATGTAGATGCGGCGGGCATCCTCGCCACGGGCGGCGAAAGCCTGCGTGTTGATGATCATGACGTGCATGTTGCTGTCGCTGGCGAACTGGTCGATTTTCGTCAGCTGCTTGCTGTCGTAGATGAACGACTGGATGCGCTTGCCATACTCGGCGGCGAAGTGCTCGCTCATGATCTCAAAGGAGCGGCTTACGCCCTCGCGGATGGCGATGCTGGGCACCACGATGATGAACTTGCTCCAGCCGTAGCGTTTGTTCAGCTCGTACATCGTCTTGATGTAGGTGTAGGTTTTTCCCGTGCCTGTTTCCATCTCGATGGTCAGGCGCAGGTCGTTCGCGTCTATCGTTTCAGATGGTTTCAGCTGTGCGGGCATCTGAATGGCGCGGATGTTCTCCAACAGCTGCCCGGCCGGAACAGTCACCGGCTGGTTGCGGAATCCCACCACGTCAAAGAGCATACCATCGGAGACGCGTCCCATGTCGTGGGTGAACTCCACCATTGACTGATTACGCTGGCCGTGGAAGACATCGGTGACGGCTCGCGCCGCATCCGTTTGGAACTGCTGGTTCTTGAATTTGAGTGTCAGTTTCTTAGCCATAGTTTCCTTGGATTAGATGACACGAATGTTGTTTCTCACCTCCTCGTCCGTCCAGTCGCATTTCTGCTTGAAGAGCTCGAAGAGGTTCATCTTTTGGGCGGCTTCCTCAAAGCTGCTGTCGCGGAAGACCACGCGCACGGGCGAGAGGGCGGCGATGGCGTCAATCACCGCTTCCGTGACCTTGCCGTCGAAGCAGGCCACGAGGTCGCCGCCGTTCACATTATGGATGGTACAGCCATCGACTTTTTGCGAGGAAAGCGGCAGCGACAACTCCACACCCCAGCGGAGCATACAGTCAAAGAGCAGGTCAAGGTCTGTGCGGTCGTCCTTGATGTTGTCGAGCAAGCCTAACAGCATTTCTTGGGAATAGTCCTTCGGAGCAAAAGCAACGTCTTTATAGTTGCTATCCTCACACTTGAAGACACGGAAACCCGTATCAAGGTCTTGTGTAGTCAGCGGACTTTCTTCCTTGATTTTCTTTCCGGCACGGCGGATGCGTTCTTTGCCGATTTCGCAGATATTCTTGTAGCCAGCTTTGTAGGCTCTTCTGCCGTTTCTTCAGGAAGCTGAACCATGATGAACTTGCGGTTGCCGCCATCCTCAGCATTGAGTTGCATGACTGCGTGGGCGGTGGTGGCAGAGCCGGAGAAGAAATCAAGGATAAGTGAATCCTTTTCTGCTGAGGTTAATAGAATTTCTTTTATTACGTCAACGTTTTTAGGAAAGTTAAAAAGACCTTGTGTGGAATCATCATTTTTAGAAGCAAGTAAGTCAAGCCAATTAGTGTTTCGAAGAATGCCATCAGCAGGTGCTATCCAGTTCTCAACACCTGCATTTTTGCCCTTCCCATTTAGATTTCTTCTAATGAATTTCTTTGTTTTTCCGGTTTTTGCCCAATAATCTTCCAAAGACATATGCGAACTGTATTTTTCAACATACTCTTTGTAATTTTCAACAGCTTCGTCAGCTATTGGTTTACTCCATTTCCATTGACCAGACATTGGGGTGACACCAAGTATTTCATATCTCATTGTTGGTCTGTCTGCATCGTTCCAAAATCCTTTCCAATAACCTTCTGATTTTCTTTCTTCGGATGCTTCCTTAAAAATAGGTTTGAATAGGAAATCGCTTTTTGAGTAACATAAAACATATTCAAATCCAATGTTAAATGTTTTTAGACCATTCTCCATAAACTGGCGATTTAGATTTTTATCATATCGCCTTACTATAAAAGAATTTGAGAATCCTGATTCTCCATGGCAAATTTTCTTCATATTTTCGATTTCTTCTTCACTGATTGATATGAAAACAGCCCCATCATCAGAAAGGAAACTTCTCGCCACCATCAACCTCGAATACATCATCGAGCACCAGTCCGAATGGAAACGTCCGTTGCTGTCCGTGTTCCTGCGGTACTGGTTGCCTTCCTCATCGTGGTTCCCACTCTTAGCGCTATACTCTAAGCTCTCAGCTCTAAAGTCATCGTGATACACAAAATCATTCCCCGTGTTATAGGGCGGGTCAATATAGATCATCTTGACCTTGCCCATATAGGAGTTCTGGAGCAGCTTCAGCACTTCGAGGTTGTCGCCCTCGAT
>CAJOKR010000044.1 GCA_905235135.1 uncultured Bacteroidales bacterium | reverse complement strand
TGTGGAAGTTACATCAGTGCCCGGTAGCACAACGGACTTTGCTCTAAGAATGCAGACGACCAGCGGCTGCGACAGCGTGGTTTTCCTGCATGTGGATGCGAGAAGGGTTCAGCGTGATACGGTGCGATATACGGTCTTCGAAAATCAGATTGAGAACGAGCATGTTACCGTCTCGGAACACACTTTCGAGGGCATTACAACTCCAGGAGTTTATGAGATTCGCGATACGTTGACGGCGACAAACGGCTGTGACAGTGTAGTGATTCACGAGTTGACTGTAAACCCTTGTGTGTCAGATTTCTCGATTGTCTGTCCGCCGAATGTTTACGACACGCTGGCCTACGGGGATTGTGTCATGACCATCTATCCTGAGAGGCTTGGCACCCCCATGCTCCTGTACGACGGGGAGTGGCCCTTCCGCATCAGCAGCGAGATTCCGGAGGACAATCTCTTTGCACAGGGCGACAATATCGTTGTCTGGACGGCGACCGATTTGGTGTGCGGCTACAGCGACACCTGCGAGCAACATGTGGTGATTGCTTTCCCGCAATGTCCTGATGCAGTGGACTTTGAAGGGAATGTCTATCATGGGGTGCGTGTCGGCTGCGACTGCTGGACCCAACGCAATTTGGAGTCTCGGAGATACAGTAATGGAGATGACATCACAGGAAAGTATGCTTACTACAGTTGGCAACATCCTGACACAGTGGCGAATGTAGGAACCTATGGACGGCTTTACACATTCGAGGCGGCAGTGCGCGACAGTGCCGACAACGGTCACAATCACATCCAGGGTATCTGTCCCGACGGATGGTTCTTGCCCACTCCCGAGCATTACGAGCGCTTGAACGAATACGGAACCCCATCGCTACGTTCGCCAGACCTTTGGGTTGTTGGAGCAGGTGACAACAGTACTGGCTTTACAGCCTTGCCTGCCGGTTACTACAATGGGACGCTAAACCGTTTCGAGGGAATGTTGACCGAAACATATTTCTGGTCCACAAAGAGGGTCCAAGAATCAATGGCAAAATGCATATATGCAGTTGATTATGCCTGCGATTCCGTTACTAAAAAGCACCCGATGTCGGGGCTCGGATATAGTGTGCGATGCGTCAAGGAAAAGTGATGATTTGCGTAAAAACACCCTCATCGTCATAACAAAAAAAGTGTACTTTTGCGCTTCAAAAAAAATGTAAGCAATGGGATACATGATTATTTTTGTGGTGCTGATGATCGCGAGCTTCATCATCCAGAAAACCTTAACCTCGCGGATTGAAAAATACTCGAAAGTGCAGCTCAGTAGTGGTCTGTCCGGTAAGGAAGTGGCCGAGAAGATGCTGAGGGACAATGGAATATATGATGTGCAGGTCACTTGTACGGGCGGTTATCTCACCGACCACTACGATCCGACGAAGAAGACGGTGAACCTGAGCCAGGGCGTGTTCGAGGGGCGCAATATCTCCTCGGCGGCTGTCGCGGCTCACGAGTGCGGTCACGCGGTGCAGCACGCCACTGCCTACCGATGGCTTACGATGCGCTCCAAGTTGGTGCCCGCTGTGCAGTTCGGTTCCCAATTCTCGCAATGGATCCTGCTCGCCGGCGTTCTCCTGCTGAGTTTCTCCTCCTTCATAGGTCAATGGGTGCTGCTCGTCGGTATTGTCCTGTTCGCCCTCACCACCTTGTTCTCCATTATCACTCTGCCGGTGGAGTACAATGCTTCCGACCGTGCAGTGGAATGGCTTGATTCTCACGCTATTACAACGGGCGAAGAAACGGCTATGGCTAAGGATGCTCTCAAATGGGCTGCCCGTACCTATCTCATCGCCGCCCTCTCGTCACTGGCTACCCTGCTGTACTACGTGATGATTTTCCTTGGAGGAAGACGCGATTAATGTTGAATTAATAATAGTAATGTAGAATGAGTAGTAGAGACGCACAATTTTGCGTCTCTACATTCGTTATAAAAACCTTAAAATTAGGACAATGAAAAAGAATGTTATTGCGTTGATTATTTGTGCGTTATCTTTCTCTGCATTCGCACAGGTTCAGGTTTATCCCCGCACGCCGTCGGATAGTTTCCCCGAAAAAGGGGTGAAATATGTGGGCCGTGTGCAGTATGCGCTGCCGACCACTGTGTTAAAAGTGACGGTTTCCGTGTCAAAGGTGCAGGAGGTGCGTGGCTATTTTGCCGACTATGCCGAGAGTCTGCTCGGTCTCACGAACATCATCCAGCAAAATCGCACCTACTATACCCTCAATTCCGTTGACGTTGAGCCGATTACAGCCCCCGATGAATCGAAGATTTTTACAGCTTATACCTCAAATTCCAACCTTGCGAAGTTGTGGCAGGAGGAGAGTATGTCCGCGTCCGATGTGCTTGCCGTGACACCGCTTACCACCTATACGACTCATACCGCCTCCCTTCCCGACTTCTTTAAGAATTATGCCGACATCTCTTATACCCAGCAGTCGGAGGCGTTCGTGGATACTAAAATTATTGACGGTGTGGTGACGCAAGTGCCTGCCAGTCATACGAAAACGGTCTCAAAAAGTTTTGAGAGCAAAGCCCGTGAGGCCGCTGATGCGATTGTGAAAAGCCGCAAGGATCAGTACAATCTCGTTGCTGGCGAGCAAGAAACCCCGTATTCTGGTGAGGCTCTCCAGACGATGTTGGCTGAACTTAAGGGTTGGGAAAATAACTATATGAGCCTATTCGCTGGTATATCTATCGCTGATACAACGTCTTACGTTTATGTTACCCCAGAGAACCTTAGCCCTGTCACGGCGTTCTATTTCAATTCCTCGAAGGGTTTTAGCCAGGATAAAGGAGCAAATGCCGATGCTTACAATCTGATTTTCAATAGAATCTATAATAAGTCCATTACCGAAATTGTGGAACTTCAATATCCGCAGTACGGCTACATCACTCGCGACACGAAACCCGTGCAGATGTCGCTTGCGCACGCCAGTGCAAAAGTTCACGATTTCGGCATCATGAACATGCATCAGGCCGGCTCTCTCCAAATTGTTCCTCTGTATTCCAAGCAGCTGAAGGGAATCAAAGGCATTGGCTTTATTTTCTAAACAGGTTCCAAATCTCCAAAGTCTCAAGTCTCAAAAAATAGACAAAAATGACAATTCCCAAACACACTATCGTAATGCTCCTCGCACTGTTGTTCTGCTTCGGCGGATGCCAGAAGATGCAGCAGAACAAGCTGAACCGGCAGATGAAAAAGGTCGCGAAGACCTACCTCCAAGACGAGGAAATATCGGGTTACAAGAACCTAACCATCACCAGTGTCGATACGCTCACTGAGTTTGGCTATGCGAAACTGACTTCGGAGTTGTTGGGAAACATGGAGGCGGCTTACGAGCAGATGTACATGGACGATTCCGATGATACGAACCGTCGCGAGGTGATCGGTCTGTATCTCCGTGAAATACACCGTATTAACGCAGATATGGAGACTCTGATTGACAATGGCGACCTTCTGACTGAGGGTGTTTTGCTCTTCATGGTGACGGGAAAATATACGCAAAACGGTGAAGATAAGGAGTTTATGTTCTTGGTAAACCCCGACAAGAAGACGGTTCACACGCTGGATCCCTTCGGTGACAATCTCTTATATAAGGATTCGGAGTGATGTTTCCCTGGGGTGACGAGCGCCGTTTCAATTCGTACAGCCGCTTTTGTAAGACACAGTTTGGTGGCCGAATCCAGAAATTGCCGGTGGATGCTGGTTTCAGCTGTCCGAACCGCGTAAGCCGTTCTGAAGGCGGATGTACCTACTGTGCCAATGCCGCGTTTTCTCCTTCGTATCTTTCTGACAATGAAGATGTTGTTGGTCAATTAGAGAAAGGGAAACGATTCTTCCAGAAGCGTTATCCTTCCAATAACGGCTATTTTGCTTATTTCCAGGCTTATACCAATACTTTCGCACCTATCCGCGTGTTGCGTGAGAGGTTTGAGGCCGCGCTGTCGGTGGCGGATGTCAAGGGACTTATCATCTCCACCCGTCCTGATTGTCTGTCTGAGGCGGTTTTGGACTACCTTTCGGAATTGAACCGCCGCACGGTTCTTTGTGTTGAGATTGGTGTGGAAAGCTTTCATAATGAGACGCTTGAGCATATTCATCGTGGTCATACGGTGGAATGTGCTTATGAGGCGTTCCATAAATTGCATGATTACGGGATAACTACTTGCGCCCATCTGATTTTCGGGCTTCCTGGGGAGACACCTTCGCAATGGTTAGAGGATGTGCTGAAAGTCAACGAGTTGAAACCGAAGTTTGTAAAATTCCACCAACTGCAGGTTTTCAATAATACGGCGATGGAAGCGGAATATGCGGCTTTTCTTGAGCGTTTTCACACGATGACTGCGGAAGAGTACGTCCAATTTATGTGCGATTATCTCGAGTGGCTCTCTCCGGAAATTGTTGTGGAACGTTTCTCTGCGGAGGCTCCACCGCGTTTTTTGTCCGTTTCACGTTGGAATTTGCTAAGACACGATGAACTCGTACGAAAAATTGAAGCGGAACTCGCTATTCGAGGTGCTTTTCAAGGGAAATTGGCATAAAAAAAGCGTTTTGTTGTCCAATTCGCTGAATACCAAAATCTTCCAAATTTTTTTAACTAATAATAGTTAAAATTAAAAATATTTTTATCAATATGTAATCCGAATAATAAATTTCGTATCTTTGCGGCCGAAAGCAAAAGCGAAATCTCATGTTGATAAGAACGAATAATTGTGCATTGATGGGGGTTTCCGCGATACCCATCATGGTGGAGGTCAATGTCGATAACGGCATCGGCTTCTTTTTGGTCGGGTTGCCCGACAGCGCGGTGAAAGAGAGTCAGCAGCGGATTGAAACCGCGCTGAATGTCTATAACTACAAGATTCCGGGCCGCAAGATTGTGGTGAACATGGCACCGGCGGACATCCGCAAGGAGGGCTCGGCGTACGACCTAACCTTAGCCATCGGCATTTTGGCCGCATCTGAGCAGATTGCCGGAGCGGCAGACCTAGAGGACTATTTCATCCTCGGGGAGCTGTCGTTGGACGGGTCGTTGCAGCCGATCCGCGGGGCATTGCCCATTGCTTTGGAGGCTCGAAAACGCAAGAAAAAGGGAATCATCCTGCCCATCCAGAACGCACGGGAGGCCGCCATCGTGGATGGCATCGACGTGCTCGGTGCGACCGACATCAAACAGGTGATTGACTTCTTCGACAAGGGCCTCCCCATCGAGCCCACCCGCATTGACGTGACCAGTGCCTTCAATGACAGTCTTGACCGTTACGAGTACGATTTCTCGGACGTAAAGGGGCAGGAGAACATCAAGCGGGCAATGGAGATTGCGGCCGCGGGCGGACATAACGTGATTTTGATTGGTCCGCCAGGCTCCGGCAAGACCATGTTAGCCAAACGGTTGCCGTCGATTTTGCCGCCGTTGTGTTTGGAAGAGGCGTTGGAGACCACCAAAATCCATTCAGTGGCAGGCAAGATGAGCCGTTACGCATCTATTATCTCTACCCGGCCATTTCGCGCCCCGCACCATACTATCAGCGACGTTGCCTTGGTGGGCGGCGGCACACACCCGCAGCCGGGGGAAATCAGTCTCGCCCACAATGGGGTACTCTTTCTTGATGAATTGCCCGAGTTCAAGCGGCAGGTGTTGGAAGTGATGCGGCAGCCTTTGGAGGAACGGCGCGTAACCATCTCACGGTCAAAGTATTCGGTGGAGTTTCCGGCATCGTTCATGTTCATCGCGGCTATGAATCCGTGTCCGTGCGGCAACTACAACCACCCGACGATTGCCTGCACCTGCAAGCCCTACGAGGTGCAGAACTATCTGAGCAAAATCTCAGGTCCGTTGATGGACCGAATCGATCTTCATGTGGAGGTCGTTCCTGTCAGCCATGAGGAGCTGGCCTCGGACAAGGTTTCGGAGCGCAGTGCGGAGATTCGGAAGCGGGTGGTAGCTGCTCGGGAAATCCAGAAGCGGCGGTTTGAGGGACATCCGGGACTGTTTGCCAACGCGCAGATGAGCAGCAGGATGGTGCGGGAATACTGCCGCATCGACGAGGGTGGGCAGCTGATTTTGAAGCAGGCGATGGACCAGCTTGGTCTCTCCGCCCGCGCCTACGACCGCATCCTGAAGGTGGCCCGCACCATCGCCGACCTCGACGGCAGCCCGAACATCGAAATCGGCCACCTGAGCGAGGCCATCAATTTCCGGAATTTGGATCGGGACAATTGGGGGAGGAAGTGAGGTTCATATTTCCGTCCCATAGCTCTTCCCTGGCAGCGCAACGAGCACCCCTTTCAGCTCTAACGTGAGTAGTATACCGGCCAGCTTGGAGGGCGAGAACCCGGCGCAGTGCTCGGAAATCTCGTCAATGGACTTCTTGCCCGTCTCCACAAAATGATAGACCAGCTCCTCGTCTTCGGTGAGCTCTGGAAAGAGCTGTGTCTGAATGGCTTGCGGGGTTGAATTGGCATCCCAGTTCATCATTTCGAGAATCTCTTGCCCAGAGGTGGCGATGGCGGCGATGTTGCGACGGATGAGGTCGTGGCAGCCCGCGTGCATGTCGTCGAAGATGGTGCCCGGGATGGCGAAGATGTCGCGGTTGTAGGAATTGGCGATGTGGGCCGTGATGATGCTTCCGCCCTTGACCGCGCTTTCGGCCACCAAAACCGCGTCTGCCATGCCCGCGATGATGCGGTTGCGGGCGGGAAAGTTCATACGGTCGGGACCCGTATCGAAGTCGAACTCGCTGACGAGCGTGCCGCCGTTTGCCAGAATTCGCTCAGCCAGCGATTTGTTGCTTGCAGGATAGATGGTGTGCAGCCCATTGCCTAAGACTGCCGTTGTGGGCATTCCGAGGTTTAGCGATTCTTCATGCGCTACTGTGTCAATGCCGTATGCTAATCCGCTGACGGTGGCGATGTTGTTCTCTTTCAGCTCGTTGAGAATCTTTGTGAGACTTTTGATGCCGTATGCGGTGGCGTTTCGAGTGCCTACCACCGCTAATACCCGCGCGGGATTGAAGTCGCCGCCGCCCTTGTAGTAAAATGACACTGGCGCGTCGTTGCAGCGTTTCAGCCGCTGGGGATATATCGGGTCCAAATAATGACACAGCTGGACCTGATAATGCTCCATAAGCTGCAACTCCCGTTCAACCTGATACTTGATCTTGTCTGTGAGCTGGATTTTCACGTCGGTGCGCTTGCGGTTTCGCAGTTTCCGTTGCCACGATTCGGGAAATTCATAGACGTTCTTTGCGGTGCCTGCAGCCGTCAGAATCTGCTTGAGGGCGGCCTTTCCCAGCCCTTCCGTCTTGTTCAGTGCGATGCGATAAAAAATTTCGTTTTGCATTTTTTGCCTTTGGTTTATGAAGAATATTTTATTTTTGCACTTTGTTTTTCAAGCGGCAAAGATAACAATAAAATAGATATAAAATCGTTAGAAAAATAAAATTTTAGAAAATGAAGAAAATCAGTTATTTCGCAGTTATAATAGTGCTTTTGACTGCGGTCTCCTGCCGTCAGAAGTCTGGCTCATCGGGCATCAAGGTCGATAATTTCTCCACTGGCAAGGCAGGCGAGATGATTTTGGCCATCGACACGAACTATTGGTCGAAGGCGGCGGTGAAGGCCATTTACGAGGTTATCCAGCAGCCGCAGCCCGCCATCAACCAGATAGAGCCGATGTTCGATGTCATCCAATGTTCCAACGCGGATTACAAGGCCTCGTTTATGCGCCACCGAAACATCGTGCAGTTCGACTATAATCCTGATTATGCAGGAAATACGTTCGAAATTGCCCGAAATCCGATCACCAGCCCGCAGGTTCTCATCAAGATTCGCGGCAACCAGCAGGATTCCTGTCTGGCGCTCTTCCTTGCGCATAAGGACGAGATTGTGAAAGCGATGTACGACAACGATATTGCTCGTCTGCAGAACGCCCACCGCAAACTCAATAATCCGGTGATTGAGAAAAAGATTAAGGAGAAGTTCGGTCTTTCGATGACGATTCCCGATGGCTATTTCGTGGGTCGCGAGGAGGAGGATTTCCTCTGGCTCTGTTTCCGGACGCCCAAGAACGACCGCTTCGTGATGCTTTACAAGTCGCCGCGATATGAGCTCACGAAGGAGAACATCGTGGCCGAGCGCGACCGAATCACCAAGGCTTACATCCAGGGCGCGGTGGCAGGTGCTTACCCGCTCGTGGCCAACATCGAAGGTTACCCAATGGCTCAAAATATCCAAATTCGTTATCATAATGGTGTAGAATTGAGAGGGTTATGGGAAACTGTCCGCGACAAAATGGGCGGCCCGTTCTATAGTTTCACCCAAATTTCTCCTGACAGCACCTCCTGCATCACGGTGGATGGATTTGTCTATGCTCCACAAGAGCAAGAGACTATCTGCGTGAGGTTGAGGCAGTTGTGAAGTCGATACAATAATTTTTCATTTTTTTTGTAACGAAATCCGGGTTTCGTGCGACATAGAGAGATGTGACGGAAGAAGATTTCGGACTTAAGGAGATTATCAACGGGTGTTTGAATAATAACCGGTTAAGCCAGCGGAAGTTATACGACAGGTATGCCCCGAGTATGTTCGCTGTATGTCGGCGGTATGCCAATACGGATACGGAAGCGGAGGATATGTTGATGGAGGGTTTTATGAAAGTGTTCAAGAGTATTGACACGTTCAAGGGGGACAGCACGTTCAACACGTGGATTCATTCGGTGATGGTGAACGCAGCTATCAGCCACTACCGATCTGTCCGGCGGTTTCGGAACGAGGTGGCGGAAAGTGACTTGGACATGGACTTTGAAGCGAGCGAGGATGAGCGGATTACTACTTCTTTGGATGCGCGGATGGTGTTTGAGCTGTTGCAGAAGATGCCCGAGCCTCTGCGTGTCGTCTTTAACCTTCGGGCGTTGGACGGCTGCTCCTTTGCCGAAATTGCTGCAAAGCTCGGCACCAAGGAAGAGTCCATGCGCGTTACGTTTATGCGGGCCCGTAAGTGGATGCTGGCGGAGCTTGGGGATAGTTAGCAGGAGGCCGTGCCCTGGCGAGAACGAGGTTCCGTTGCCTCCTATCGTCGGCAACGGAATGGAGGAAAGGGGAATGAAACAGTTTGAAAGAAACAATCAAGATAGATAAAGAAACAGTCGAGATATGAAAGATATAAAAGAAATATTGGACAATTACAATGAGCGGCCGTCGGAGGATGTTTGGAGTCGGTTGGAGTCGCGCTTGGATGCGGAGATGCCTGTGCGTCGGAGCCGTAATACGGTATGGAAGTGGGCGGCCATTGCGGTGGGCATTATCGCCATCGGCGGTGGCGTGGCATTCGGTATTTTGCGACAATCACATCATAATGAGGATCTTGCGGCGACGGAAATAACAGAACAAACCGTTGAGACGCAACCACAGGAGGCTGTTGTAGAGACGCAAAATGTTGCGTCTTCGCAAACTGTTACATTTTCACAGGAGGAGGAATCTGCTGTCGTTGTAGAGACGCGCCAAGGTACGTCTCTACAGGAGAAATCACCTACTGTTGCCGAGACGCGCCAAACCTCGTCATCTCAGCCCGAAATACCGGCCAAATCTGCGACGAAAGAAGCTCCGAAAACCAACGTGCGGCAGGAGGTTCTTCCCCCGAATTCCACACTTGCCAAACAGTTGGCGGCCGATCCCGTGCTGAGGACCCTTTCGGACGAGAATGTCGAATGGACGCCACCTGCACATCTGAGCATTCCCAACCTCTTCACCCCGAATGGCGACGGTGTCAACGACAAGTTCGTCATTGAAGGATTGGAGAACTACACCTCTCCGAGGCTTGTTGTGCGTGACAAGAACAATCGTATCGTCTATCAGAGCGGCTCTTATCAGAACTCTTGGGACGGCGGCAACTGCCCTGACGGAGTCTATAATTATGAATTCACCTTCCTCTACAACGGTATTGAAAATCAGGCCACTGGCAAAGTCCGTATCATTCGAACGTAGTTTTTATTTTTTTTCAACATAGTACGAAAACTAAGTTATTTTTTGTATTTTTGTCGCCGTAATCAAATAATATGTTATGCGACAAATTTACCATTGTATTTCTTGTATAGCCGTTATTCTGACGGCGGTTTTATTCACGGGCTGCCAAAACCAAAACGCTTTTGACTTTTCCCAACTGGATGGGATAGATGCCAATGGCGATTGGGGTTTCCCGTTGGTCAATGCCGAATACACCATCGGTGATATTTTGGAGATGAGCGACAATTCGGGGTATCTCCAGCAAGGCAGTGACGGAACCCTCGAAATTCGTTATGAATATACGTTCGACTCGGTAATCTCCGCGTCGGAGTATTTGGATGCGTATTTCAATAACGAAATTTCGGTGTCGGGGTCCAAATCCTTCTCCTCGGTCGATCTTCCGCCGGTGCAGGGGAATGTGCAGCTGCTTTACCGCGACACCCTCTCGACGCAGTTCCCCACGGACAAGGTTCTGCTGGAGAGTGCTTCGCTGAAATCGGGAGAAATCTCGATTCATGTCACGTATAACATTATGCAGCCTACGCAGATTGTCGTCACCTGTCCGCAACTGACCAATGCCAGCGGACAGCAGTTCCGTGTGGAGGCCCAATCTTCGGGTGGCAGCTACACAACCACGCTCAATCTCGCTAATTATTCTCTCACCGTTCCTTCTGACAATGAGATCGATATCTTCATGGAGGTCTCATGTAATGCAAGCACCAGTTCTTTGCCAAATGTACTCTCGTTCGACTACAGTGTTTCGTTTAACCATGTTGCATTCAGTGAGATACGTGGTAAATTCACCGCTGTGGATCTTGCCGTGGATAAAGAGTGGGATTTCGACAGCCAGTTCTTGCGGGATCACATTTCCGGCACTATGACACTTCTGAATCCGGAAGTCACCTGCGAGATTTTGAACTCTTTCCCGGTGCGAGGCACTATTGTGTTGAATCAGGCACAACTGTCGGGCGGTGGCTATTCCTCATCATTGCTTTCACATTCGCCCGCTACCGTGGAGATACCTGCTTCGACCACCCAGTTTGTGCCAGTTAACCTTCCGATAGCCAGCTCGTTGTTACTTTCTCCAGACTACGACCACTTCAAACTCAACGGCAATGCGGTCATCAACCCCGATGGTTTCAGCACCCCGACACTCGTGTTCCGCGACGACCAGCTCATCAGCCTTCGTATTACTGTGGTCCTTCCGTTGGAGATGAACATGGACGACATCATGTTCCGTGACACAATTCCGTTTGGCGGCATCAACCTGCCTTCCGAGTCGGGATTCACCAATCTTCTGATGCGTCTGGGTATTGCCAACGGCCTGCCGTTGAATTTCCAGATGCAGGTGTATTTCTATGACTCACAGACCGCTACGGTTAAGGACAGCCTCTTTACGTCGCCACAGATGGTGTTGTGTGCGCAAAATGGCATCCCTCGTCTCAGCGAACTTTTTGCCACCAAGGAGAATTTCGAAGCGGTCCAGCGCATGTTCGACTGCGACAACATCATCCTGCAGGCCCGTCTAACTGCTGATGAATACCCCATTTCCATCAATGTGGCTCAGGCAATCCGTCTGCAATTGTCTGCAAGAATGAATGTGGACTTGAACAGTTTGGTTAACTTAGGCAATTAGTTATGGGTGCTATGCGAAAGTTTTTTCTGGTTTTGATGGTCGCGCTGGGCAGCTGCTTGACGGCTGGAGCCCAAGGACTTGACGTGACCCACTTCATGCGTATCTCCCCCTTCCAGCATATCGATCTGCCATCCAGCTCCACCATCTACAACGGCTATTTCAGCCTTCCCACCGGTAATATTCACGCTGGGGTGAATTTGGGTGCCATCCGTTACAATAACCTCTTCGAGACCAATGCGGAGGGTTATCCTACCGTGCTGACCGCCACGCGCTTCGTGAACAACCTTTCCGATAACAACTATTTGGGAGTCGCTGCCGATATGGAGATTCTTGGGTTCGGGTTCCGCATCAACAAGCGTTCATTCCTCACGGTGGACTATAGGCTGCGTGCAAATCTCGATGTCAAATACTCCCGGGATGTGCTCGGACTCCCCATTTATGGTAACATGGCATACGTTGACGAGCCTGCGAATTTGGATATGAACATCAATCTGACGGCCTATCAGGAACTCGGTATCAGTTTCCGGCATGAATTCAATGACAAGGTATCGTTCGGGATTCGTCCGAGATTGCTCTTCGGTATCGCCAATCTGAATACCCAAAGCCTCTCCGCGCAGATCTATACGGATCCCACCGATTATACCATTACCATGGATTACTATGCCGCAATGCGCGCAGCCGCCATTGTGCCCTTTACGATGACCTTCAACCAGCAGGACGGCTTTAATTTTGATTACAATACGGACGTGAAAACGATTCTGAAAAACGCGGGCAAGAATCTGGGTTTCGGTTTGGACTTGGGTATCACGTTTAAGCCGACAGAAGCGTTCAGTTTGTCCGCGGGCGTGCTGGATCTTGGTTTCTTAAGCTGGAAGACCTCCACTGTGGCCATGACCAGTTATCCGGATGATGCAGGCAATATGTACAACAATGGGTCGTTCACGTTCAGCGGTCTGAGCGCATCGCAAATCCAGGCTTTGATCAACGGGGAGAACATCTCAGAATTGCTGGATACGTTGGCGCAGTATTTCCCGCTGGAAATCGCTCCTACAGGGAAATATACAACAACTCTCGCTCCGAGAGTGGTAATACAGGCCGACTATGAGTTTGCCAAGCATCATCGTTTGAGTGCTGCCACGCAATTACGTTTCTCCAGCCATTATTTCCAGCCTTCCCTCACCATTGCCTACGATGGCTGTTTCTTCAATGCCTTCGATTTGTGTGTGGCTTACACCATGCAGCGCAACTTGTTCGACAATTTGGGTGTCGGAGTGGGCTTCAACTTAGGCTTCTTGAATATCTATGCCGGCACGCAGAATATTATCGCCGCATTTTCGGTCAAAAACGCTTCACAGCTGACGGCCACCGCCGGTATCGTCTTCAACTGGGGACATTATAAAAACTGGAAGGAGAAATATCCGAAGGGGGAGAAGAGTGCGAAAGAGGAGAAGAAAAAGGATAAAGACGAATAGTATTAGAGAATTAGAATTGAAAAAGCCCCGATCGATGTCGGGGCTTTTTTTTGGCTCGTAGAGACGCGCAATGGCACGTCTCTACAGGTATGGAAGATGATTACCAAGCGAAGAGCGGACGGTCGTGCATCATGTCGTTGACCGTCTTGCGGGTCTTGGCGATGAGTTCCTCATTCTCGACATCGCAGAGCACGTTGTCAATCATTTCCACGATGACGGGCATGTCGTTCTCTTTCAGGCCGCGGGTGGTGATGGCAGGCGTACCCACGCGGATACCGGAGGTCTGGAAGGCGGAACGGGTGTCGAACGGCACCATGTTCTTGTTGATGGTGATGTCGGCCTTCACGAGGGTGTTTTCAGCCACCTTACCGGTCATTTCGGGGAATTTCGCTCTCAAGTCGATGAGCATCAGGTGGTTGTCAGTACCATTGGAGATGACCTTGTAGCCTCTTTGCACGAAGGCGTTGGCCATGGCGTTGGCGTTGATCTTCACCTGCTTCACATAGTTGGCGTAGTCTTCGGTCAGGGCCTCGCCGAAAGCGACAGCCTTGGCAGCGATGACGTGCTCCAGCGGACCGCCCTGGCAGCCCGGGAAGACGGAGGAATCGAGGATCTGGGACATCATCTTCACGACGCCCTTCGGGGTTGTTTTGCCCCACGGATTCTCGAAGTCCTTGCCGAGCATGATCAGACCGCCGCGAGGTCCGCGGAGGGTCTTGTGGGTGGTGGTGGTCACGATGTGACAGTGAGCCACAGCGTTGTTGAGGAGACCCTTGGCGATGAGGCCGGCGGGGTGGGATATGTCAGCCATCAGGATGGCACCGATCTTGTCGGCAATCTGACGCATACGTGCCCAGTCCCAGTCGCGGCTGTAGGCGGAAGCACCGCCGATGATCAACTTCGGTTTCTCGCGGAGGGCAACTTCCTCCATCGTGTCGTAGTTGACACAACCGGTCTCTTCGTCAACTTGGTAAGCCACAGGACGATAGAGGATACCGGAGGAGTTCACGGGGGAGCCGTGGGAAAGGTGACCGCCGTGGTTGAGGTCGAGGCCCATGAAGGTATCGCCCGGTTGCAGGCAAGCCATCAGGACAGCCATGTTGGCCTGGGCGCCGGAGTGCGGTTGCACGTTGGCCCATTCGCAGCCGAAAAGCTCTTTCACGCGGGCGATGGCCAGCTCTTCAGATTGGTCCACAATCTGGCAGCCGCCGTAGTAGCGTTTGCCCGGAAGGCCTTCCGCATATTTGTTGGTCATAACGGAACCCATGGCTTCCATCACCTGGTCGCTCACGAAGTTCTCAGAAGCAATCAGCTCGATGCCGTTGGTCTGGCGTTCGCGCTCTTGCTGGATGAGGTTGAAAATTTGTTCGTCTCTTTTCATATTAACGATGTATTTGATTGATAATAAACCTTTTTAAGTTCATAATTAGAAAATGCAAAGATACACTTTTTCCATATTTTCCATAAGGAAAAATTATTATTTTTGCAGCCTTAATCTGAAAAAAAGTTTTATGTCAAAGAGCATAACTGTATTCAGGCGATTTGGTTTCGCGGTGCTGTTGCTGTGCTGTACCATTACGGGTTTTGCACAGTCGGACACGGCTTTCTGGTTTGCGGTGCCGAAACTCACGTCGGAACACGCACATACGCCCATCACGCTGGTGGTCTCCACATATGACGATCCGGCAACTGTTACGGTGACCAAGGCCTATTCCAACACCCAGGTGGGCACCACACTCAATGTGGCTGCTAATTCCTCCAGCACGCTGACATTAGTGTCGAACTCGTCTGGCCTCAGCGGTTTCGAATGCAACCATAACCAAACATCCAACAACGGCCTCTATATTCACTCTACCGCCACGATTAATGCATACGTGGCTGTGTGTCAGAATAATAGCGAGATTTATGCACTAAAAGGAGCCAACGGTCTCGGAACGGAATTTCTTGTCACCACCCAGTTCCAATTTGCCAATGGTAACGGCAGCAGTTCCGGTGCCTATTCGCAGGCGAAAAATACGGTTGAGATTATTGCCACAGAGGATAATACCACGGTTAACATCACGCCGTCGAAGGCTTGTGTCGGACATGCGGCCAACGTTCCGTTTACGGTTCCCTTGCAGCGGGGGCAGGTATATACCCTCGCCGCCAGCTCGCAGGCCGCCGCCAACCATCTCGGAGGTACTATCATTACCTCCAACAACCCCATCGTGGTGGATGTTTCCGACGATTCTGTAACCCCCTATTGCACAGAGACTACCGATAACGGAAACGGCAGTGCGGACTTGGTTGCCGATCAGTTGGTTCCGGAATCCATGGCGGGCAGCGAATACATCGTGGTGCCGTCTCCGTCGAGCGTTAACAACACGGCGCCTGCCACGAGTGGGGGAGGAAACCATTATCTTGACTATGCCTTCATTTATGCCTTGGAGAACAGCACCGAAGTGTATGTTGTCAGCGGCAATATCAATAATCCGACCTATACCACCTATACGATGAATCGTGGTGACAAGCAGAAAGTCCATTTCACGAATAACAATCCTATTTTCATCTATGCCAACCGGACGGATGATATCACAGGCGAGGTGCTGCCGGCTCCTATTTTCGTGTTTCAGATTACGGGTGCCGGTAAAGAGTTCGGAGGTACCCAGCTGCCCCCAGTCAACTGTACTGTTTCCAGATCTGTGGGCTATCGGCCGCTGCAGTCTGCCAACGGGAATAACAAATCGCTGTATCTTACGCTTTTGTGCGATGCAAACTACACTTCTGGTTTCCAGATCAATGGCAATTCCAATGTCATCACGGCGAGTGATTGGAGTTCGGTGCCTTTCGGGCCGTATAAGTACTGTCGTAAGGATGTTTCGACCTTATATGCGCCGTCAGCTACGAATATGGTCACATTCCGGGTTACCAATTCTCTCGGCAAGTTCCACATGGGTGTGTTCGACATCAACGGCAGCTATGACGACTGCTCCATCAGTTACTTCAGCAACTATACCTCGGTGAGTTCGATTATATTCGATACGGCAGTTACCCACTTCGATTACTGTCAAGGGGATACCATTATTTTTGGCTTTGACACTATTGATGCTGCAATAGACAGGATTTTGGGACCCAACAATTTTGAAATAATGCAACAGCCCTATAAGCGGAACAATGTGCTTCCGGAGCATAGTGGCTGGTACACGGTGGTCGCACACGATTCTCGTAGCTGTACCAACGAGCCTTTGTTTGACTCCATTCTCATTACCGTCCACCCGACTGTCTATGAGACGGTGTATGACACCATCTGTCCAGGTGAGGCCTATAACGGTTATGGTTTTACCATCCCAGCCACAAGCACCGCTGAGGTCGGGACTGTTTTGGACACGTTGCTTCTGCAGACTGTTGAGATGGGTTGCGACAGCTTCCTGATTCTCGAACTTACCGTCCGCGACAGCGTGAAACGTCAGATTGTGTTTGACACTGTCTGCCCGGGTCACAGCTATACCGGTTTCGGAGGTCTCTTCCACTTTCCCGCCGACAGTACCGTTATCCCTCACCAGCTGACTGATTCCGTGCATCTGTCACCGATCGGGTATGCGTGCGACAGCGTGCTCATCCTCCAACTCACCGTTCGCGACAGCGTGTTTGGCGAATTTTCCCACGTTGCGTGCAACCAATACACTTGGAACGGCCACACGTATGTGGAATCGGGGGACTACCACCAGACCTTGACTGATTCGCATGGTTGTGACAGTATCGTGACCATGCATCTTGAGATTCTGGAACCGGCGGTGGAGATTGTGACTTCGGGAGATGATTTTTGCGAGTACGGTGAGCTGGTGCTTGACGCTGTTTCCGAATATGAGGAATACATTTGGAATACTGGCGACACCACCGAGTTTATCTCCGTCACGCAGCCCGGACTCTACACGGTGACGGTGACGCAGGGCGAATGTCAGGCCTCTGACCACTACACCGTCCAGTCTTGTGAGTTCAACATCTTCATGCCCAATGCGATATCGCCCTCCCGCGAGGATGGTCTCAACGACTATATTTTCCTGCCGGAATATGTTCATCGCTTCATTACCGATTTCGATATTGAAATTTACGACCGGCTGGGGCTCGCTTATCTACAAGACCAACGACATGAATTTCCGCTGGTCTGGCGAGAATGCCAAAGTCTCCGAAGTCTATGTTTGGATTATCCGCGTGAAGAATCTTGACGGGAAACCGTTTGTGTATAGAGGGACGATAACGGTACTATAGCGATATGGAAGAGGTTCCGGCCTCCTGACGTCGGCCGGAAGGAGAAGAGAAAAAAGTAAAAGTTAAACATAAACAAACAACCAAATGAAGAAGATTATCCCGATGATGTTATGTGCGGCAGTGATGCTGCTTGTTTCTTGCAAGGAGCAGACGGTGCCGGAGTTCATCGATGACAAACCCGCAAAAAACACGACTATGGAGAATTTGCTTACACGCCGCAGTGTGCGTGAATACACTGACCAGATTCCTCCGATGGAGGTGATTGAAGAAATTTGCGAAGCTGGTACGTATGCGCCCACCGGCATGAACCGCCAAAGCCCGATTATCATCGCGGTGACGAACAAGGAGATGCGCGACAGTCTGAGCCGTCTCAACGCCCGTGTGTTGGAAAATGACAGCATTGACCCGTTTTACGGTGCGCCCGTGGTGCTGGTCGTTTTGGCCGACAAGAGTGTCCCCACCTACTTGGAAGACGGCAGTCTCGTGATGGGCAACCTGATGAACGCCGCCCATGCCAAGGGACTCGGTTCCTGCTGGATTCACCGTGCCAAGGAGGTTTTCGAGAGCGAGGAGGGCAAGCAAATCCTCGCCGACCTTGGCATTGAGGGCGATTATGTGGGTATCGGCAACTGCATCCTCGGCTACACTGCCGGCGTATATCCCGAAGCCAAACCCCGCAAGGAGAATTGGGTGTATTGGGTGAAATAGCTTTTGGCTTTTGGCCTTTAGCCTTTGGCTAATAGTCAATAGCTAACAGCCAGATTCCGTAATCACTTTTTTTGAACTACATTCTTGCATTACCTTCTACATCCCCTCATATATCACGGGTTGTTGCCGGAAACGTTCAACAACCCGTTTGATTATGTGCCGCATCTTGTGTGTAAAGCGGCGGTGGCGGATTTGCTGCCGCGGGTGGAGGAGTTGATGAAGGGCAATCCTGAAGGCAAGATGTTCGGGGTGCTGGTGGTGCAGAAGGAGGACGATGCGCAATTGTATTATTTGGCGGCCTTTTCAGGACAGTTGTACGACAAGTCCGTGTTGCCCGGTTTTGTGCCGCCCGTTTTCGATTTCCTGGATCCTGACGGCTATTTTAAGGTACATGAGGCGGAGATTACGGCTATAAATCAGAAGATTTCAGAACTACAGTTCGATAAGGATTATTCAAAAGTTCAACAATCCTATCGGCAGTTGCAGTCGGATGCTGAGGTTGCCATCGCGGAAGCCAAACGGAAGATGCAGGAAGCTAAGGGAAAGCGCGATACTGAACGTTCCCAGCGGAAGCTCACGGCGGAAGAAGAGGCTGCATTCATAAAAGAAAGCCAGTTTCTGAAGGCAGAACTTCGTCGCGAGAAGAAGCGTTGGTCGGAAAAGATTGCCGAAGTGAAAGCAGAGGTGGATGTTTACGAGCAACGGATAGACGAGTTGGCGAACCAGCGGAAAACGATGTCGGAGGCGTTGCAGAACTGGCTGTTCGAGCACTTTGTGATGCTGAATTACGCGGGTGAACGCCGCAATCTGTTAGACATTTTTTATGGTACCGTCCAGCAGTTGCCGCCCTCAGGTACGGGCGAATGCTGTGAGCCGAAGCTCCTGCAATATGCTTACATTCACCATTTTAAACCCGTCCAGATGGCGATGTTCTGGTGGGGGAAGTCGCCCGACAACGAGATCCGTCACCATCTGCACTACTATCCCGCCTGTTCGGGCAAATGCAAGCCCGTGCTGACCTACATGCTGCCGCCGGAGGTGCTGGCCGACAAACCACAACGCACCCTTGCTGAACAGTTGGAAATCGTCTATGAGGACGATGACTTGTGGGTCGTAAACAAGCCTTCGGGAATGTTGAGCGTGCCTGGGAAATCGCAACGAGAATCTGTAATTTCCATTCTACAAGCTCGTTGTAAAGAAGGGGAAACCCCGCTTGTCGTCCACCGCTTGGATATGGACACCAGCGGCTTGCTTGTTGTGGCTAAACACAAGCTCGCGCATTACCGGCTACAGAAACAATTCAGAGACAGGGAAATAGACAAGACTTACATTGCCGTTTTAGATGGTGAACCCTTGCCCATCGGGGAGAAAGGTCGCATCGAACTGCCGCTCGTCCCCGACCTGATGCACCGTCCGTTCCAGAAGGTCGATAAGAAGCACGGGAAACCTGCTATTACCGAGTATCTCGTTGTCGATGAGTACGTTGTGGAACTCCACCCGCTCACGGGCCGCACGCACCAGTTGCGCGTCCACTGCGCCCACGCGGAAGGGCTCAACCGACCCATCAAGGGAGATAACCTTTACGGTCGCCGTGCAGATCGGCTGTATTTGCACGCGGCAAGGATTGTATTTGAACACCCGGGGACGGGGGCGGAGCTGGTGTTAGAACGGAAGCTGGAATGGTGAGATAAAAAAAACGATTTTTCCTCTTGACAAGCGGCCTTTTTTGTTGTATTTTTGCATCCAATTTAGAAACAAATATTATGACCACTGAAATGAAGTTATACCAGTCGGAAGACCTTCAAGTGAAATTGGATGTTCTTGTTGAAAATGAGACTGTTTGGTTGAGTCAAAAGCAAATGGCAGTCCTTTATGGAACCGCAGTACCTGTAATTTCAAAGCATATTAAAAACATCTTTGAATCGGGAGAATTGCAAACTCATTCAACTGTTTCCAAAATGGAAATAGTTCAGCAGGAAGAAGACAGAACAGTCTGCCGAACTACGACAATGTATAATATGGATATGATAATTGCTGTCGGCTACAGGGTTAATTCTATTCAAGCAACCAATTTCCGCATCTGGGCTACGCAAGTGCTTAAAGAGTATCTGTATCGAGGTTATGCCATCTATCAAAGAATGAACCAAGTTGAAAGCCAAGTGGCAAAGCTCACCAATCAGGTTCAAACGATGGTCCAAACCGCGCTTCCGCCAAAACAAGGCATTTTCTTTGATGGTCAAATATTTGATGCTTACCAATTTGTGTCGGATTTGATTCGTGGCGCGAAAAAATCCATTGTTCTGGTTGATAATTATGCCGATGACAGTGTCTTAACCCAGTTGACAAAGAGAGCAGATGGGGTGACTGCCACAGTCTGCGTAAGTCGTCTGACCAATGCTTTCCGCCTGGACATCGAACGTCACAATAAGAGAATCACGTTTATATGGAAGTTGATACCAAAAAATGGGTGAGTCTGGACGAATTGGACAGAAACTTCGAGCAAGTTGAATTTAGTCTTCCGATTGTTATCCTGTTAACGAACCCGCGACCAAAGAATATGCCGATATGCTCACAACAAGAATGAATCTTTTGAAGGAGGATCACTTGCCGTTGTTAGCGGAAAAATGATTTGGCTGTTTACATGATTTTTTTCATGCGTGGAAATAGATCCGCATATCTACGCTATGCGTTTTTCGACGATTGGGAACATCGGCTCCTATCAAAAATTGAGGCCGCCTCGCAGGACAGCCTCAATATTCTTCATTTTACATTCTACATTCTTCATTGAACTATTCCAGTTCCATCACCGTTCTGTTCGAAGGCCGGTATCCCAACTTCTTCATCAAATTACGCTCGAAATCGACTTTCGTGGCGAATTTCTTCGGGTCTTTCTTCTCTTTCGGGCTCCAGACGCATTCCGAAAGCGCGAAAAGTCGCGGCATGATCATGTATTCGGCTGTTTCGGGGTCGTTGATGAATTCGGTCCAGAGGTTGCACTGTCCGCCGAGGATGTGCTTCTGCTGCGCTTCGCTCAAGCCCTCCGGCATCGGGTCGAAGGAGTAGGCCTTGCCCAAGGAGACGTAGCCCTCCATGCAGAGCCGCTCGTCCTTGTCTTTGCACTGGTAGTAGTTGAAGTAGCAGTGCGTGGTGGGGCACATGATCACGTCGTTGCCGTGCTTGGCGGCGGTTTTCGCCACGTCATGGCCCTGCCAGCACATGATGGTGGAGGTGTTCACCATGTCGTCCGACACGATGTCGTCCCAAATGATGGCTTTCTTGCCGAGGGAATCCAGATGGTGCTCGATCTGGTTCATCAACCACTGTTGGAGCTCGAATTCGTTCTTAAGTCCTTTGTCCTGAATGCGTTGCTGGCATTTCGGGCAGACCTGCCAATTGTCGTTGAAGGCCTCGTCACCGCCGATGTGGATGAGCGGGTAGGGGAAAAGTTCGGCCACCTCGTTGAGAACGTTCTTGTAAAAGGTGAGCACGCCGTCGTTGCCGGCGCACATGATGGCTTTCGGCGGCCAGTAGGGACCCACGGCCACGGTGTAGGGGTAGTCGTCGCAGGCGAACTGCGGGTAGGCGGCGAGGATGGCACTGCAGTGGCCGGGAATCTCGATTTCGGGGATGATGTCAATGTGCCGGGCGGCGGCATAGCGCACAATGTCGCGGATTTGGTCTTTGGTGTAGAAGCCGCCGTAGGTCATGGGTTCATCGGGCAGCACGGGGTGCAGCGTATCCCAAGAGGTGCGTTCGGGTCGCCATGCGCCGACACGGGTGAGTTCGGGGTATTGGTCGATCTGGATGCGCCAGCCGTGGTCGTCGGTGAGGTGCCAGTGGAACTTGTTGATCTTGAAGAACGCCAGCATGTCGATGTACTTCTTCACGAAGGCGGTGTCGAAGAAGTGCCTCGACACGTCGAGGTGGGCGCCGCGGTAGCGGAAGCGCGGGTAGTCGGTGATAGTGCCGCAGGGCACGGCGAAGGTCTTGCTGTCGGCCAACTTGTCGGTGCCGGCCATCTGCATGAGCGTCTGCATGGCGTAGAAGAGTCCGGCGGTGGTGTTGGCCTCCGCCACGATGCGGTTGGGCTTCACCGTGAGCACGTACCCCTCGTCGCCGATGTCCTTGATCTCTTTCTTGCTGATGCTGAAGAGGATGGAGTGCTTCTTCGCGCTCTCTGCGTCGCCGAGGTTGGGACGCATCTTGAAGTAGCTCTCGTAGAGGTCGCGAATCATCTTCGAGGTTTCGGACGATTCCGCCCCGAGATTGTCGAAGCAGAGCATCGTATTCTGGTCGATGGTGAACTGGCCGCCTTTGGGCGTGATTTCCACAGGCTCGGGGATGACGACGACGGCTTTGGGCTTCTGGCAGCCGAATAGCACGACGGCCGCGAGGATGATAGTCAAAAGGGTGATCTTTTTCATGTTTGGTTTCTTTTTATTATGCTGCAATAATATACCCGCTGCGATAGCATTCCGCGATATATTCGCGGGATTGGTAATAAAGGTCGGAGTTGAAGTTCAGGATTTTCATGGAAATCCAAGAGTTATAAACCTCGCGGATGCCTTTAAATGTTTCTTCTTCAGAATAACAATCTTCTAATAAACGGGAAAATACCTCGCCAATATCCCAATAATCAGGTACGTTGTAGCGACAAAGTTTCACATTGTCGTATTGACCGTTCGGAATATTGGCACGGGTGATGAAATCATCCGCCACTTTTTCGATAGGCTCGCTATGGAAAACATCTTGATATTTGTAAATACGTTCAATGTTATCCCCTAAGAGATTCACCACAAGCGACCTCTCATTTTTTGTCTGTCGGGCAATAAATTCAATCAGACTGCACGTGTAAAATAGGGCAGTATTATTTTTCTTCATAAACTTCGATTGCTTTGTTGAAACGTAATGTCAAAAGAGCTTCAGGTGTGTTAAAACAGATTTGATGTGTTGGATTTTTGAATCTGGCCAAATCCCAAAATGCCTCTCGAGATATTTTTCCATCTAAGAATCCCTGAACATAGTTAAAGATAGTGTCATCGGCCATCGGACCCTCCACAATGTCATAGTCGTGTTTGCTCCCGTTCCTACATGCTGCGATGAAATCTAACCATTCATCTGTCATGGTTTCAAAACGAAGCACTTTCAAATTAGGGTTAGGTGTAAAATCATAAGAATTGACGTATCCGTCCCCAAAACGTGTTGCCCAACGGACTGCCTGATGATATAAAGCAGTGCAATAGAAACCAAAGTAGAAGTCCTTGTTGAACTTCGCAATCCTGATTTCAGGGTTTTGTACTATTTGTGAACTTCCGTGATATAGTTCCATCGTATAAAGTTTAATGCGGCAAAAATACACAAATAATGTGAATCTGTCTTTACGATATTTGAGACAAGATGAAAATAGTTTGAATTCAGAAACCGATTTCGAACAAGTCCCCCGCAATCCCGTCCGCGAACCAGAATCCCTCCGAAGTCAGTCTCAATCGGTCGGGGGTGTGCTCGTAGTGGCGGGTGTCCACGTCCGTCTCGAAATGCCGGAGCAGACCGTCCGTGCGCTCCCGTCCGAAAAGCGCTTCCATCTCCCGCAAGTCGATGCCGGCGCGGGTGCGTAGCCGCAGGAGCAGGTACTCGTTGTAACGGTCTGTTTCCGTGAGGGTTTCGCGCTCGAAGAAGGGCTTTCGATCCGCAATTTGGGTGAAGTAGGCGGCGAGCGTCGGGGCGTTCCAGGAGCGGTGTGTGCCGTCGAAAGAGTGAGCCGCCGGACCGAGACCGAGGTAGGGCGTGCGGTCCCAGTAAGCGGAATTGTGCTTGGATTCCCAACCTTTTATCGCGAAATTGGAGACCTCGTACTGCGCGAACGGCGACTTGTCCACCATTTCCGACAATATAGTATATTGTACGGAAGCTAAATCTTCGTCGGGTTCCACATCCCGATGCTGTTGAATGCGGCGGTAGAGCAGGGAGTTCTCCTCCACGGTGAGCGCGTAGGCGGAAAAGTGCTTTATCGGAAGTGAGAAGGCGGTTTCCAACTCTTTCTTCCATAGTTCATTATTTCGCTCATTCACCCCGTAAATCAAATCTATGGAGATATTGTTGAAACCAGCGTTGTGTGCATTCTCCACTGCTTGCAAAGCCTGTTGCGCCGTATGCCGCCGTCCCAAGAATTGTAGAATCTCATCTTGAAACGACTGTATGCCGATACTCAACCGGTTGAACCCCAACGATTTCAGGGATTTACAGTAATCAGGGGTAAGTTGTTCGGGGTTGGCCTCGATGGTGATTTCCGTGTCCGGCTCGATGTGGAAGCGGGTGTGCAGCTCGTCCAGAATCCCTTGCAGCTGAGCGGGTTGCAGCAGGGTGGGGGTGCCGCCACCGAAATAGACGGTTTGAAAGGCTTTACCTGCCGGTTCGTCTTTTCGCAGTACTATTTCCTTTTCCAAAGCAGACAAATACTTGTCCATATCCTTTTGGTTCACGGTGGAATAGAATCCGCAGTAAACGCACTTGGACTTGCAGAACGGGACATGGATATAGAGACCGCATTTTTCTTTCATGGCGGCAAAAGTACGTTTTTTTTAGGCCAATGTGTTTAATTTTGTATCTTTGCAGTCCAATTCGCTTGAAATGAACGACAAAAAACATTGCCGCATCTGGATAGAACCGATGTCAAGGGAGGAGTTTTCAGGCAGGGAGAAGCCTCTTACCATCAGCTACAGCATCCAGTCCGCCCCGGTGGGGCGCGTTTTGATTGCCTCGACGCCCAAGGGAATCTGTTTCTTGATGCCTGCCGCTATGAAGTGGGAACCCGAGGCGACGTTAAGGCGGCATTTTCCCAAAGCGCGTTTCTACAATCGTACCGTTTCCCTGCACAAAAAAGCCCTTTTGCTGCTTCGTCGCCGCTACGACAAAGTGCCGAGTCTTTGCCTGCACCTGTACGGCACCCCCTTCCAGCTGGAGGTGTGGCGTGATCTGCTGACCATCCCTGACGGTATGGTGACTACCTACGGGCACATTGCCGAGCGGATTCATCGGCCCAAGGCAGCGAGGCCGGTGGGACAGGCGGTTGGGGCTAACCCGGTGATGTGCATCGTGCCCTGCCACCGGGTGGTTCGCACCGACGGCACGCTCGGCGGCTATCGGTGGGATGTCTCCCGAAAGGTCAAATTGCTGAATATGGAGACGCAGTCCAACACCAAAAGCGCCGGCCTCCAAAAATGGGAACCGACACTGTTTTGACGTCATGGAAGCGAGAAATTTGATTCTGATCTATTTGGCCATCATCACGGTTGTGACCTTCCTGGTTTATGGTATTGACAAATGGAAAGCGCAGCATAAACGCTGGCGCATTCCCGAGAGCGTTCTGTTGGGATTGGCGGCCATTGGCGGCAGCGTCGGGGCTTGGTTGGGGATGCAGGTCTGGCACCACAAGACCCAGCACAAGAAGTTCAAGTACGGCGTGCCGGCGATATTGGCGGCGCAGGTGGTAGTGGCGGTGTGGTTGCTGGCGAAGTGATTTTTTCGCGGCTGAAGTTTCGCAAGCTCCGTCCATGTTGTTTTCGGGAAGTTTGTTGTTAAACGGAGGAGATTCCGCTGCGGCGCTTCGCGCCTTGCGGAATGGTGCACAACGTTTGGGGTCAAAAGGGGAAAAAGATGGGCGGCGGTTGTGTGTATGGAGCAAACTGCGTCTCGCAGTTTGTGTGTCTGCGAGGACGCAGACACCTCCATGACCGCCGCCCATCTTTTTCCCCCTTCCCTCGCCGACAATGCGCACCATTCCGCCGCGAACGTAGTGAGCGAGCGGAATCTCCTACGGAAAATCACGAAAATATGCCAACTGCTGCAACGAAAAAGAGCATGCGATATTTAAATTACTAAACAATATGTCAAAGAACGTCTGAAGCCCGCACAAAGACGGATTTCAATTTTTTGGGTCTGCGGCAACTAATTGGATTTCAGTCACAACATACGCACCGCAAGCGCCAAAAGTTTTGCAAATATACACAAAAAAAAGAGGCTTTGTCAAGAGGCAAACGCATTTTTAACGATTTTTAAGGTTGTCGTCTGTGGCGAAAACTCACTTATTGTAGAGACGCAATGCATTGCGTCTCTACAGGCAAGGCACACCCAAGTACTTGGCAAGTCCAGGCAAGCACTTTGACTTGCCAAGTACTTGGGTAGTACTTGGGAACTACTTGGGAAGTACTTGGGTGTGGAGACGCAAAATTTTGTGACTCTACGTGCTCTGTTAAATATTACCTTTTAATAATCTTGAAAAGTTGTAAAAAAATTACTACTTTTGCCATCTGGTTTTTTAATACATCAAAACAATGAAAACATCAGCAAAACAAGCAAAAGCGGCAAAGAAGTTTGTTGAGAATTGGCAGGGCCACGGCTACGAGAAAGGCGAGGCTCAGAAATTTTGGATTGACCGGGAGTTGGAGGTCAGTGTGAAGGCTTGCGAGCTGGTCGGGCGCATCTATGACGCGCTGTTAGAGCAGTACGTGGACAAGACGAGTGCCGAAACCCTGCACTCGCTTAACGTGCTCTGTGTTAGGTTGGTGTTTTGCCTCTACGCCGAAGATGCCGGACTGTTTGGAAACAAGACGGCCTTCCACGATTATTTGGCTGCCTTCCCCGCCAACCATATTCGTCGGGCATTGATTGAACTGTTTGGCATTCTTAATACGCCTTCGGAATTCCGTGATCCTTATACGGATCCCGTGCTGGCGCAATTCCCATACGTAAACGGAGGTTTGTTCGGGAAAACCACCGTAGAGACGCACGGCCGTGCGTCTCTACAACCCGATATAGAAATCCCCAATTTCACCGAAGAAATCAAACAACTTTTGTTGCAGAAGGCGAGTGCCGATTTCGACTGGAACGAGATTTCCCCGACGATTTTCGGGTCGTTGTTTGAGTCGACTCTGAACCCTGAGACCCGGAGAAAGGGCCGTTTGTGGGATATTCCCTCCAAAGTAAGGAACAAAAGGAGGACACGCTGGCTATTTACGTTGATGACAATGGAAAACCGTATAAATCGGCAGGGAAAATTGACTATGTGGCCAACTGGTATTTCAAGGCGGCGCAACTCATTCAAAACGAACGCACCAAATGCGCCTTTGTTTCCACCAACAGCATCACGCAAGGCGAGCAGGTGTCGGCAGTTTGGAAGCCCCTGTTCGAGCGGTTCGGAATCCATATCGACTTCGCGTACAGGACATTCCGATGGGATAGCGAATCGGAGCAGAAAGCGCATGTGCATTGTGTGATTGTCGGTTTTTCTTCCGCCAAATCGGAAACTAAACCCAAACGTATCTTTATCAATGATTCGGAGACTGTTGGAGCCTCGAATATCAATCCTTATCTGATTGATGCTGAAAATGTTTGGATAGAGAGCCGGAACAAACCGATTTGCGATGTGCCTTTTATGACCACGGGTAATCGTCCGGCGGATGGAGGTCATCTCATCATAGAAGCGGATGAATATGAGGAGTTTATAGCAAAGAACCATCGGCTGCCAAATTCATAAAGAAACTAACAGGAGCTGAGGAGTTTATCAACAATAAGAAAAGGTGGTGCTTATGGCTCGTAGGTGCGAGTCCTGCTGAACTACGAAAGCTTCCCGAAGTCAACAAACGTGTAACCTTGTGCAAGCAAGACAGGCTGAAAGGAGCCCCAGACAGACAGAAGCTTGCGGACACTCCAACATTGTTTAGGGAGTTGAAGAATCCGGAAAGGTACATTATCATTCCTGCCACTTCGTCAGAAAGCAGGAAATATATTCCGATTGGTTTTTTAGACTATGATACTATTCCTACTAATTCTGTTCTTATTCTTCCTGATGCAGAGTTATATGAGTTTGGAGTGCTGACGAGTTTTGTTCACATGGCTTGGGTAAAGATGATTTGCGGCCGCTTAAAGAGCGATTATCGATATTCCAAGGATATCGTTTACAACAATTTCCCATGGCCAATGGAGGCGACTGCGTCCTCGCAGTCGCAGCAACTGCGAGACGCGGTTGCCTCCATTGAGCAAACCGCCCAGGGAATTCTCGACACCCGCGCAAAGTATCACGACAGCACATTGGCCGACCTTTATGATGATACGTTCATGCCAGCCGATTTACGCAAAGCCCATCGCGAAAACGACAAAGCCGTAATGCAAGCATACGGTTTCGATCCGAAACTGTCGGAGAGCGAGATTGTCGCCGAACTTTTCAAAATGTACCAAAAACTGACAGAGAAGCAATGAAGAATGAAAACTTTCTTACCATAGGTCCGTTTTTTGGCGCAGTCGGGTTGTAATTTTGCCGCGTGAAATAGGAGCAGTGGCATTCCTGCCGCAAGATAGCTGCAGGAATAGCTGTGTTTTTACTACAAACGAACAAATAACAAGTTATTAGGAGCATTGGAAAAAGCTTCCTCATATATGATCACCATGTTGCTGTGCGCAGCTGCACCTTACGTTTTCGTGGAGGTGTTTTGGAGATGGTGCGTTGATGAGTATGGGATGGGGAAAACTATGTTTATCACCATAGCCATTGCGTTGTTGAAAATCCACGACATTCTCAAGGTTTCCAAAGCATACAAGGCAGCAAAAGAGTTTTCTTAAATAATCGTATCTTTGCCGCGAAAATATTGACATATAGATAAAGAATAATGGCAGCAACAATCAACCTGATCAGTCGAGAGGACGGCTATTCAAGCTGTGATGTGGGAATATCCAAAGAACAGTGGTTTGAGCTCTTGCAGGATTCCGTAATTGTAGGTAAGGTGATGGACTCATTGCTGAAGTTTTTCCGTTCTCCGGAACATAAAAGCACATGTAAGGGTGTTACCGAGGAAGGATCTCCGCAATCTGTTAACGCTATGATTACCGCTTTTGCCAAACGTGTCGGCAAGAAGCTTAATATAAATGTGATAAGTTCTGATGGCAAGCAGACTTTCTGGCCTGTTCCGATGAAAGAAGGACGGCTTTTGTCTGACGGACATTATGAATGGACTTTACGCGATGAATTGGCGGAGGCGATAAAAGATTGGCTGATTCTTGATTTGCTTAAACGCTATAAAGAGGCTTATTTGTCTGTTCCATTAGATAATAGAGGAGCCGACGAACTCTATAAGTGGCAGCTTATTACGGAATGTGTCGGAAAATCGGAGTTGGACATCATACAAAAGTTCAAGACAAAGAACATTGTGGATGTTCCACGGGTTAATCAAGTATTAACGTATTTGTCGAAGGAGAAACCTCAGCAGCTTGCAGATAATTTTGCATCGTTAAAAAATGAGGACGTTCCATTATCAGTCAGACTGTCTGATTTTAAGAATGGAATGGCAGATTTGTGTGGTGACAAGTTCAATGTGAAAGCTAATGATGAACGCACTGCAGCTGCTTTTCTAACTTGTTGGAATCCGGAGAAATACACCTTTTACAAAGATGAGCTCTATCAGAACTACAGCAATTATATCGGTGACCAGACCAAAAAAACAGGGTTAAAATACTCACATTACTTGAAATTACTTGAGCCGTTTGTGCAAACGATACAACAAGACGTTGAGTTGATGGACAAATTTTTAACAGAGACTAATGGTCTGGTACAGAGTGATTTGTTGACTGCACAAAATATACTTTGGCAAATGAAAGATATGATGAAAATGGAAACAAGTAAATCAAAGAATGATTCAAAAAGTGAACTTAATATGATACCTGAAGAAATCCAAAAATACACCAACATCCTTCGCCTCAAGAAAAACATCATCCTCCAAGGTGCGCCTGGCACGGGAAAAACCTATAATACAGCAGCGTTGGCGTTAGCTATCTGCGGCGAACAAATCCCGGAGGACCACGGAGAAGTGATGTGTCGATACGAAGAACTCCAAAAAGAAGGAAGAATAGGCTTTGTCACTTTCCACCAATCCATGGATTATGAAGACTTTGTGGAAGGGATAAAACCTAAGACAGAAAATGGTACGGTTTCTTATGAAGTTGAGGACGGGATTTTCAAGAAGATATGTGAAGAAGGACAATCTCACTTAAATAGGGGATCTCATTTTATCAAGGAGGAGAATCGAGTATCAGTTAGTCAAGCAGTACACAATGACATTGACGAAGCTATCAATTCTTTTCTGAAAGATATCCCCAAAGAAGGAATATATATTCCAAGTGTTCGTAATCCGTCGAAAATGTTTCTGGTTTATAAGGAAGGAGGGAGTTTATATGTGAAAGGTGACGGAAGGTCGTATCCAATAAGAATGAAATCTGTGAGAGCAGGAGAGTATGATTATAGACATCAATCTTATGAACCAGCTGTTGGACAATATATTCGTGAGCATTACTTAAATAAGTCGATTTCACAAAATGTTGAGACAAAGACCGATTCTTCAAAAGTCAAATACAACCTTGATGATACAGACTTTAACAATGTTTATAAATCGGTTGAAGAAGATATTAAAAAGCAAAAGATTAGAGTCTTGCCTTTTAGGCGAAGTATGGTGCCTGTTAAATACGAATTTCGCAATATTTATTTTGGAGAAACACGTCCGAAACCCATCAACAAAGACAATCTAAAATTGTATTATGATTATTTTTTGGAGAAGAATGAGTTTGATATTTCAGATTACGGAAGAGATGAATTCTTTACTTTGATTTCAGATTTGACAAATAAGCAGACAAATACAGTGGACTATATAAACTATGGGGCAATATTGCAAGAGATGCTTAAAAGAGCAAAACAAGTTGTTTTATTGCCTTCGATTTCTACTGAGATAAATGAAGCCCTTCAGGACGATTTTTCACAGCAGGATGAATTTGCAGTGACAGAAGAGGAAACATATTGTGTTGAGTATAACAACAACTATGTCCTCATCATCGACGAAATCAACCGCGGCAACGTGTCGAAGATTTTCGGGGAGCTGATTACGTTGTTGGAGGCGGACAAACGTATCGGGGGCGACCATCCGATAAGGGTTACGCTGCCCTACTCGAAAGAGTCGTTCGGGGTGCCGTCAAACTTATACATCATCGGCACCATGAACACCACCGACCGCAGCGTGGGCAATATAGATTATGCTGTGCGCCGCCGGTTCGCGTTCGCCACATTGAAGGCAGACAGGAAATTGGTCGAGCAAAATTCTATACCAGAGGCTGTTACATTGTTCGATGCCGTGGAGTCCTTCATCAAGAAGCACAAGATTGATATGGATTTCGAGGATCTGATGGTAGGGCACAGCTATTTCTTCGCCAAAGACGAATACGAGCTGGAGCTGAAATGGCAGTATGAAATCCTGCCGCTGCTGAACGAATACATCAAAGACGGCATCATCAATGCGAAACCAATCAATTCGGATATGACTGTTGCTGATTTTGTTGACATAAATGATTGATAATCTGAAAGATATTATCCTATTGCAGGAGCATCAGCCTTTTGTGAATCCGAGAGGTTGGGGCAACGGACGTGATTATTCCGATAAAATGGAATATCTCGTCGGGTTGGGGCTGACATTCGAGGAACCTGATTTTCTCAAGGAACCAAAATATTTGGGGATTTCCAACTGGATTGCCTCTTACTACATCGGTGCTGCTTGGCTCGTGTCTGATGAACTTGCCGTGGTGGTTACACCGAAAGTGCCAGACATCGATTTCATTCAGATGTTCTTGTCGGCTTTGGAAATCGATACGCAAAAAGAATCAAACTATTTTGCCCAATGCTACGGCATTCAGTTCGATGAACCTCAAATCGAAACCCACGAAGAACTCAATCAACTGACACCCCTGTTGGTGTTGCATTTTATCTCCCTGTTGGAACGATTGGTGAAGCATGGCTTGAAGAAGGACTATCTCCTTCATGAAGAGAATCTGAAAGCCAAGGTCAAGGGACGGATTCTGTTCGGCAAGCACCTCAAGACCAATGTGTTCCAGCAACGTAGTGATCGAATGTACTGCCAATATCAGGAATATACGGACGACATTCCTGAAAACCGCTTGTTGAAAAAGGCACTGCTCTTTTCCGAGCGCATCCTCGACAGATGTGATAGTCTGAAAAGACAGTCCCAATACCCTGACCTCCAATTGCGATTGAATCGTTTGAAGGCCTCATTCAGCCATATATCTGATGATATTGAACCGTATCAGGTGCAGAAGTTGTCTTCCAACAAGCTGTTCAAAGGGTATAAAGAGGCGATAAGGGTGGCGAAGATGATCCTGCGCCGTTTCGACTACTCCATTCGCGAGGCGAGTTCCGAACAACATTCCACCCCGCCGTTTTGGATTGATATGGCGCGGCTGTATGAGATGTGGGTGTTGCACAGGTTGCAGAAACTGGGCATCAATCCAATAATGTTCCAGGAAGCGGGTTTTTATGGGAGACAAGTAGCCGATTTTGTCATCAGAGAGGAAAACCTGATTTTAGATGCCAAATACAAGCCCAAATATGTAGAAGGTTGGGTCGATATAGATGATATTCGCGAACTGAGCGGAAACGCCCGAGATGATCGGCTGTTGCCAAATTTGCCAGAGGACTATTCTCCACGTTGCATTATCCTCTATCCAGGTAACACCGATGAATTGAAGCCGGAGTCAGACATTTTATTTGAACAACAAGGTCAGAAGATCCCCCATTACCGTAACTTCTACAAAATCAGCGTGCCGTTGCCCGTTTACAACAATGAACACAAATAAAAAGGCGCTTCCTTATACCCCTTTCAGTTCGTAGTGCGAGCTCCCCAGAAAACAATTTGGCAAGGTGATACCTTATTCTCCGCAAATATGCGGCGAATAGAACTTTTTTTCACCGCACCAACCCTCGCCAAACCTCTCCACGCCGCTCAAATGTACGAGGCATTTGATTTATAGAAAAATTGTTGTTCCAGAAACTTTAACATATAAAAGTATGCTTTTATTTTTCTGCAATTGATATTTCTGTGTCTTTGCAGAAAAATAAAACAGCAAAACAACGATTGATGTGAAACCGACAGTTACACAACTTGAATAATCCTCCCATAATGCAGCTCAGTTAAAAAAAAATTACACAACAGGAGGTCTGTCACCAAAAAAAGAATATCTTTGCAGACTACTAAATTAATTCATTTACAGTCAAACAATTAAATATTATTATCATGATTAGTGTGAAAATGCAAGAGGCTATCAACGCCCAAATCAACGCGGAAATGTGGTCCGCTTATCTCTACCTGGCCATGTCCATGGACGCTTCGAACAAAGGATACAAGGGCATCGCCCACTGGTTCCGCAAGCAGTACGATGAGGAAATGGAGCACGCATTCAAGTTCATCCACTACCTTGAAAGCCAACAGGCCCGGGTGGAACTCAAAGCCATCGACAAGTTCCCGACCTCGTGGAAGTCGCCGCTCGACATGTTCGAGGAGACCCTCAAGCACGAGAAAGTCGTGACCGGTCTCATCCACGACCTCTATGCCCTGGCCACCAAGGAGAAAGACTATGCCACCACCATCTTCCTGCAATGGTATGTGACCGAGCAGGTTGAGGAGGAGGAGAATGCCCAGGAACTCATCGATGCGATGAAGTGCGTCGGCGATGACAAGGCTGCCTTCTTCATGTTCGACAA
>CAJOKR010000043.1 GCA_905235135.1 uncultured Bacteroidales bacterium | reverse complement strand
GGGATTGCATATCTGCGCTTGGACGAACCACCAGCGGACGCATTACGACGCAAGGATACGTCGACTCTTAAGCCTCGTCAACTCGCTCCTCTAAAAAAAAGTTGATGCGTAAGCCCTGAAGCACTATTTTTGTACGATGTTCCAATTGGAAAAATATCGTATTTTTGCGGTGTGAAAAAACGGTTGTTATGATTTCAACAAGAGAGAACATATTGAACTCCATTAAGGCGTTGGGAATGAAAGTTCTTCCCAAGGACGCACAGCTTATCCTGTTTGGCTCGCAGGCACGTAAAGATGCCCACGCGGAATCGGACTGGGATTTGCTTATATTGCTCGGAAGCAACCATCAAAGTGCCGATATGTTTGGCTTGTACGCCTATCCGTTTGTTCAGTTAGGTTGGGAGTATGGTACTTACTTCAGCCCGAAGGTGTACACGTATGACGAATGGGCGATGCGGAAAGGCTCACCCTTTTTTGAAAACATCAACAGGGAAGGAGTTGTGCTATATTGATTCAGATTTGGGAAAGTTTTACAGCCAATTGTTCGAGTTGAGACAAACGGGTGATTATGATGACTGGAAAGTGGTCACAGAAGCGGATATTACGCCGTTAGTGCCTACTGCGATAGTTTTTCTTGACGCAGTGGAAAACCAGATTCGAAACGATGGATATTTGGATTAACCATCAATAGGTTTAGAACAAACAATTGAGAATGGGGGCTTCACAGCGTCATCACTTCAATTTATTGATGAACTCGTAAACGATATAGAAAATGGATAAACAGACCTTCCTCGATTTAATCAACAAGAGCATTCAGGACTCTGCAAGGCAGGCTCGGCTCTTATTGGGGCGTCCGTCGTCACGAGCTACGCTGCAGGAAGCCTTGCGGCAGGTGGCCATGCTGGAAGCGGCCAGAATGTCCCAAGCAGCTGGGAAATAGACTCATGAAATTTTGCGGGAGTTGCTGCACATTGAATAAGAGTTGTGTTTTTGCCGCGTAATAAGTATCGCATAAAATATCAAGACTATGATTAAGAAACTTTCGCCTCTTTTGTTGACTGGTATCATTTCCCTCTGTACATTTTCAAATGCTTACCCGCAACGCCAGTACTATGTCGGAGTTCCTAACCATGTGGATTATGTCACGGACTCCGTACGGATTGTGCTTGACCTGCTGCCTTGGAATATGAATGGACGTTTGTTGGAATGGGAAATGCCGCGTTATTTGGAGCCGCTCAAGAAGTTTCTGGAAGAACACCCTGGCCATAAATGCAACTTTTTGCTATATTCCAGTGAAAACAATGAAGAGAAGAACCTGGCTTACACTACTTATCAGGGGAAACGGCTTTCCGAATATTTCACTTACGTTGACACTCTTTTCGGTCAAAAGTATCTCAACGACATCATTTCCCACAGACTTCCGAATCCCATATTTCAGACCCTCAATACAGACAGTAGTGAAAGAATCCATAAGGCGGATCTCTTTTATCTCAAAGGATGCGTTATTGTGGAACTGATCCAGCAGAAACCTATCTCCAAAGGGGTGCAAAAATCTCTTTTCTATTCCATACCCATAGACATGCGTGAGTTTGATGAGGCACCCGTGTTTCCTGGCGGAACGGAAGGTCTATATGATTTTCTCGTCCAGCGCATGGACTATTCCGTTGTGGGACAATCTGATGTGGTAGGTGTCGTGCTGGTGGAATTCGACATCGAAGCTGACGGGAGTGTTGCCAATGCTGAACTCAAAAACTCGCTTTTCCCTGACCTTGACAAGCAGGCACTCCGCATAGTCAAGGAGATGCCGCATTGGCAACCAGCGCTCAAAAACGGCAGTCCTGTGCGATGTCGGTATTTGATTCCATTTTATTATGGAATGATGTAGGGTGTTCTCAAATGTTGGCCACGGAGTTCGTCCAGCTTTTCCTGGTTAAAGGTGCCGTCCTCCCACATTTGGTCAATTTCACGTTGCGCCTTCTCGGCAAAGAATAGCGAGATGGTTAGCTTCAGCGCACCCAAATCCTCCTGCGAGTTGACATTGGCCGCCGCATTCATCAGCTCCAACTGCGCCATTTGCGAATATGTCATATTGTTGCTCATTGAGCGGTAGACGGGGTTCGAACCCGCGATTTTAGGGCTCGGCCTCGTATGCCAAAAATCATTTATTAACTCACTGAAAGTTAATAAATTATGTTTATACCAATTTTCAATTTTGATTGCTTTTTGTCCCGATTCTGTCCCGAAACAAAGCAATAAAAATAACTGATTTTCAATCAGTTATCAGCATATTGATTTCGCCGTTTTTGCCGTCGCAAAAGCGGCGTTTTCGTTTTGTAATTTCAAAGAGCGCAAATGGAAAAAATTTCCTGTCTGTTTTTGTATTGAAAAATTAACTATCTTGCAGCCAGATAGTTACAAACATTTTTTGTAACAAATTTTGCTGCAATTCCTGCTACAAAATTTGCTGCAAAAATACATAAGTTTTTCGGATTTATAATCCTTAAAACCAAAATTATGAGTAAAAAAAGAAAAGTTTTTTCAGATGCGGCAATTGAATTGCTAAACAGTCCGGAAGGCAAACAACTTTTGATGGCGTTTTTTGGCATAAAAGACCGAAGAACTGTCGAAACCCACCTTGCCAACAATGTTCCGAGCTGCATTTTCCTAAATCTCAACATCGGGGAAGTGATACGTGTATTAGCCCCCGATACGAAAGACAGCCAACTTTTCCGCGAAGAGACAAATAAGGAAGCGGAAAGGAGGAGAAGCATTCTTGTGGGAAAAGTTTCAAAATATGATAAAAATGAGAAGAATGGAGAAAACAATCAGAACGCTGAATAACCAGCTGTTTCTGCTCACCTGCTACCTGGTCATCCTCAAGGCCCTCGGCTGGCTGACCAAAGGATGGCTGTTCGCTCTCGCCCCGCTGCTGGTTGTGGCGGTGGCGAGGCTTGCGGCCTTCACAGTATTACTCACACAATATATTATAGAAAAGCATGGGAGCAAGAAAAGCAATCAGTAAGGAGTTGCGGCGGTTCCTGCCGCACGGTTACGGGCAGGTGCTGGCCGACGAGTTCGGCTGCAGCGTCAGCAAGGTCTATCACGTGGTGACGGGACAGCTGACCGACTACCGCATCCTTGAAGCCCTGCTCGACATCATAGAGAGGAACGCCGCCCTCGAAAGACGGCTTGAACGGCGAAGCAAAACCACCAAAACCAAGGAGCAATGATAAAGATATACAAGGACTGGAACTTCCCCGACACGCAGTATGTCCGGGAAGCGACCGAGAAGAGACAGATAGTGCTGCACCACACCGTCTCCGGCGACAGCGTGAACGGCGACATGTCGTGGTGGCTGCACACCACGGAGCGGGTGGCCACCGCCTACGTCATCAGCCGCGAGGGGCATCTGCACCGATGCTTCGATGACCGCTATTGGGCGTACCACCTCGGCCTCACCACCCACCACTTCGCCAAGTTCGGCCTCAACTACCGCAAGCTCGACCCCCACGCCATCGGCATTGAGCTGGACAGCTGGGGCGCGCTGGTGCAGCACACTGACGGGAAGTTCTACCCCGTCACAAGGAAGGACGGCAAGGCAGTCCCCAACCTCAAGTGCAAGGCCGTGCCGAACATCTACGAGTACTGCTCCAACCAAAAGTACCGGGGCTTCCAGTACTACGAGCGGTACACCACGGCGCAGCTGGCGACCCTCAAGGATCTGCTCCGCCACCTCATGGACACCCACCGCATATCCCCCAACTACAAGAGCGACATCTGGAACGTCACCGCCCGCGCCCTCACTGGCAGCGAGGGCGTCTTCGCCCACGCCTCCTACAGGCAGGACAAGAGCGACGTCCACCCGCAGGTGGAGCTTGACAACATGCTCAAAGCCCTATAGCCATGAAAGTTGACTGGAAGTGGTTCGCCATCGTGATGATGGCCGTTGTCATCGTCGCCCTGCTCCACCGCAGCTGCAAAGGGCGCGGCGAGACCGTGCGTGTCACGACCGTCACGCGGACGGACACGCTACACGTCACGGACACGGTCTTCTTCCCCGCGCCGTACATGGTGACGTACCCCGTCACCATGCCCGCCGACATAGACACGGCGGCGGTGATCCGCGACTACTATTCCAGAAAGAGCTACACTATCCCCTATGCGGACACCGCCGTGAAAGCCGTGACGGACATCACCGTCACGGGCAACGCCGTGGAGCGCGTCACGCTGGACTGGGAGCTGCTGAACAAGCACACCGTGACCACAAGGACGGTGCGCACGGAGCCGAAACTGGCCGTCACCCTCGGCGGCGGGCTGACGTTCAGCATCCCCGACCGCAAGCCCGGCTTTGAGATTGTCCTTGGCGTGAACATCCGGCGCAGCCAAGTGTATGCCGGCTACGACTTCGCGAGCATGACCCCGCGAATCGGCTGGCAGTACCAGATATTCAGAAACTGACCAAAAACCACAATATGCGATATGATTCCGAAAGACAAAATAGATGACGTGCTCTTCGCCGCCGACCTGAAGAAAGTGGCGGAGGACTGCGGCCTCAAACTGCGCAGAGCCGGGGCGGTGCTCCACAAGGCCTGCTGCCCGTTCCATGACGAGACGGACGGCAGCTTCTTCGTGAACACCAGCACCAACCGCTGGCACTGCTACGGATGCGACCGCAGCGGCAACGCCATAGACCTCGTAATGGAGAGAAAGGGGCTATCGTTCCCAGAGGCGGTGAAACTGCTGGCAGCGGAGCACGGCATCACCATTGAGGAACACCAGCCCACCAAGGAGGAGGAAGAGCGCGAGAGGGAGCGGAGCGGCCAGCTCATCATCCACGAGGAGGCTGCACACTTCTACCAGCGGCGACTCAAAGAGAACCTCACAGCATTGGAATACGCAAGAAGCCGCTTCGATGACAAGACCATTGAGACTTTCCGCCTTGGCTATGCCCCACGAGAGCCAAGCGAACTCTACAGCCACCTGCGGCAGAAAGGCTTCTCTATTGAGGCTCTTGAAAAATGTAACCTCTTCAGAGAGCGCAAAGGCTTCATCCACGACTTCTACCGAGACAGGCTGATGTTCCCCATCATCAACGCCAGGGGGGAGGTCGTAGCCTTCTCCGGCCGTGCGCTGCACCCCACAAAGGACAACCCGAAGTATCTTAACAACTCCCAAAGCGTGACCTACACGAAAGGCTCGGTCCTTTTCGGGATGAACTTCGCCTTCCGCCACATCCGGGACGCGGACATGGCCGTGCTGGTGGAGGGCAACGCGGACGTGGTGAAGATGCACCAGCTGGGCGTGTGCAACGTCGTCGCAACCTGCGGCACATCGCTGACGGACGAGCAGATCCGCCAGCTGCACAAGGCATCGAAGAACATCACCCTCATGCTGGACGGCGACGAGGCGGGACAGAAGGCCACGGAAAAGAACGGCAGGCGGCTGGTCGAATCCGGAATGGACGTGTATGTCCTGGAAATCCCGCCCAAGGAGGACGGCAGCAAGCAGGACCCCGACAGTTTCTTCACCTCCAAGGAGCATTTCGAGGAGTTCAAGGCGGAACACTCCAAGATGTTCCTCGTGGCGCTGGCCGAATCGAAAAAGGAGGCCTGCAAGGACGACCCCGTGACCCGTGCGAGGACGGTCAAGGACATCGCAAGGCTGTTCGCCGACCGCGACCCTGCGGAGCGCGGCGAGCTGGCCAACCTGCTGGCGAAGACAATACCCGGCAAGACGCTGTGGAAGGACACCGTCAAGCAGATTGACGACGAGAGGCGCAGGAAAGCGAAACTCGACAAGGACAACGCGAGGATGTCGCTCAAGGGGAAGACGCAGGAGCAGGAGGAGCTGATACGGAAGTACGGGTTCTACACCGAGAACAACTGCTACTGGTTCTACTCGCTCAAAGGCGACAATTTCTTCAAGGGGTCGAACTTCACCATGGAGCCGCTCTTCCACATCGTCAGCACCATCAACGCCAAACGGCTCTACCGTCTCAAAAACGTGTACGGCAAGAGCGAGGTGCTGGAGTTCAGCCAGAAAGACCTCATATCGATAGCGGCGTTCCGTCTCAGGTGCGAATCCTTGGGCAACTTCCTCTTCGAGGGCGGCGACCACGGCCTCAACAAGATAAAGGCGTATCTCTACGACAACACCAAGACCTGCCGCGAGGTCACCCAGCTTGGGTGGCAGAAGCAGGGCTTCTTCGCCTGGTCGAACGGCATCACCGTTGACGGCGAGTTCCGCGAACTTGGGGAACTCGGCATCGTGGAGCACAACGGCGAGCACTACTACATACCCGCTCTCTCCTCGTTCTACAAGGAGGAGGACACGCTCTTCCAGTTCGAGCGGAAGTTCGTCCACAGGGCGGGCGACATCAGCCTCTTCGACTTCGCCGACAAGCTGCTGAACGTCTATGGCGACAACGCCATAGCCGGAATAGGCTTCTATTTCGCCACGCTGTTCCGCGACATCATCATCGCGCAGCACCGCTTCTTCCCCATACTGAACATCTTCGGCCCGAAAGGCACGGGCAAGAGCGAGATGGCCGTCACGCTGCTGAAGCTGTTCGGCGACCTGCCCGTGGGCATCAACATGACCAACAGCACCGTGCCCGCGATGGCCGACCATGTGGCGCACACCCGGAACACGCTGTGCCACATCGACGAGTACAAGAACTCCCTTGACTACGAGAAGATAGAGTTCCTCAAGGGGCTGTGGGACGGTGTGGGCAGGAGCCGGATGAACATGGAGAAGGACAGGAAGAAGGAGATGACCGCCGTGGACGCGGGCATCATGCTCACGGGGCAGGAGATGACCACCGCCGACAACGCCCTCTTCTCCCGCGTGCTCTTCCTCTCCGTGTCCAAGAAGGAGTTCTCGGAGGGCGAGCGCCTGCGCTTCGAGGAGCTGAAACGCATAGAGAAGCAGGGCTTGACCCACATCACCAACCGCCTGCTGAAGCTGCGCAGGAGATTCCTTGAGGACTATACAACGAGCTTCAACGAGGCCATATCGGACGTGCGGCCGCACATCAGCGCACAGGTGGAGGACAGAATCCTCAAGAACTGGAGCGTGGTTCTCGCCGCCCTGCGGATAGTGACCCGCGAGGAGGAACTCCCTTTCTCATACGAGAAAGCCGTTCGGACATTCGCGGAGATGATAAAGCGGCAGAACGGCGACGTGGTGGCGGGCAACGAGGTGAGCGACTTCTGGAATGTCTATCAGGAACTCTTCAGCAGCGGCATCATTGAGAAAGACTTCGACTTCCAAATCAAGACGGTTGAGGACTTGAAGACCAACACGCAGACGGTCAGCGGCTGCACCAAAGTCCTGTTCATGAACCCCAACAGGATCTTCGGCCTCTACGCGCAGCAGAAGCGCAACGCCAACGAGAAGCGGCTTCCCAAGGACTCGCTCAAGTACTACCTCAAGAACTCGCCGGAGTACCTCGGCCAGCAGCAGAAGCGCTTCCGCCGCAACATGAAGAACCTGCAGGAGCGGGATTCGGTGAAGTACTTCCCCGGAGACGGCACGGAGGCGCTGGAATACGAGCGGCCATACGCATGGTGCTTCAACTACGACATGCTCGCCGACGCCAACGAGCTGAACCTTGAGACCGACTACCTGTGGCAGCCCAAGGACGAGGTGAAGCCCCTCGCGCCGGAGCACAAAAACGGGATGGAGGAGCCCGAAAAGGGCAAGCCTCCCGAACCGGAGGATAGCACGGGAATGCTATTCCCCTATTAGCCAGCAGTTTGGGAATCCGCGGAGACCCGAACCGCCTATTTTTTGGAAATATGGGTTCAACAAGGTAGTACCATATTTTTTAACAAGAAATACAAGACAAACAAGACAAAGCTGAAAACCAACGAGTTATGGACGGAAAATTACAAGACACCTGCAAGACAGACGTAAGACAGAACAAGACAAAACGGCACGGAGGAAATCCCGTTAGTACAATAAGACAGAAAAAGCGGTTTTGTCTTATATGTTATGTTTTTATAAGACAAGAAGTTAAGTGTAAAAACGGCTTTGTCTTGTACGGCAGACCGGAAAATGTGGAACATCGGCGTGAATTTTAAAAAATATGAGCAAGAGAAAGAGCGAAACCGACACAGTGACCATCCGTGTCCATCCCGCCGTGCGGCGGTGGATGGAGAACACCTTCCCGAAAGCGGGCGGCGCATACGACCTGCGCGGCCATTTCCTCCACGACTTCCTGCGGGCGGGTCTGACAAAGGAGGTGAAAGCCCGCGCCGTGCCGGAGACATTCCGCAGCCTGCCCGAAATCAAGGTCGCCGTCAGCCGCCGCGACTGCCGCATCCTCGGCGGTGCAATCCCCGAACCGCTCCAAGCGGAGTTCTCACAACTTGCGTACAAGTACATCCAGCAGACGGCCTGCCACCAAATCCTTTTCGCCCACATTGCCGGAGGCGTGCCCCGCGACACGGCCATCAAGGAGTACCTGCTCTCCTACCTCTATGAAGACGATGAACTGAACTACGCCGCCCTGCGCAAGTACTACCAGCGCAACTGGATGGAGACCGAACGGCGCGTGCTGGAGGATTTCGGTACGGAGACCGACCGCAGGCAGGCCGTTCACGGTATAATTATTTCGTCCAAAAATGTCCCATTTTACTGATAAAAGAGAAAAACTATGGAAAACCTTGAGAAAAACGGCTCATACCATGTGATGGCGGGCAACAAGAGAATCCTCATCGCCGATGTCGAGGAGGTGCAAAGCATTGAACTGACGGATTTTATGACCAAAATCGTGACCATGAAACAGGGCTTCAGTTTTGCGGAAATAAAAGCAGAATCCATCCAAACGTCCGTAAACGAGGACGGAGGGGCTTACTCCCACGAGACCACCTGCCGCTTGGCCGCTGCCAAACGCAAGTACGACCGCTTGCTTGCGGACATGACCCGAGGTCGCTGGCTGGCCAAGATAGTGGACAACACCGACACGGCGTGGCTGTCGGGTTCGCTGGACGAGCCGCTGCGCTTCACCTTCCGGCACATCGGACAGGCCAAGGCAGACGGCGAGCACCTCTACGAGCTGGCCTTCCGCAGGGACATGACCGAGCCGCTCTGCGCCACCACCCTATAATATATTGTGTCCACAGCAAAGCGGGCGCGACGGGTTATCTTTGCCGCAAAAACAAGCAAAGATGAAAAGGCAACCCGCAATAAGATTCCTCAACGAGACCGCCGATGAGGCCGTGATAGAAATCTACGGCCAGATCGGTTACGAAGGTTGGTCGCATGACGAGGACGAGAACACTGCCCGCCAGTTGAGCGGGGAGCTTGAACGCATCAAATCCATCGGCGCGAAGCACATCACCGTCAAGATAAACTCCCTCGGCGGCGACGTAAACCACGCGCTGGCCATCCACGACCTGCTGGCGGAGCACCCCGCGCTTGTGACCACTCAGATCAACGGCCTTTGCGCCTCCGCCGCGACCATCGTGGCCATGGCGGGCAAGGAGCGCAGAATGAGCCGCAACGCCCTTTTCCTCATACACCAGTGCTCCGCCTACGTAGGCCGTGCCAACGAGGAGCGCCTCTCGCAGGAGCTGGAGACGCAGAAGACCGTGAACGGTCGTATGCTCGACATCTACAACGGCGTGTGCGGCGGCAAGGAGGCCGAAATCGCGGAACTGCTCAAGGCCAACAACGGGCAGGGCAGATGGTTGACCGCCGACGAGGCCAAGGACTTCGGCTTTGTGACCGACATCTACAACGAGAGCCGCAAGACCGCACAGTTCCCCGTTTCCGCTTTCACCGACAACGGCCTCCCCTCCGTTCCCGTGGCCTACGCCTACATGGTGGCCGAAGAGGCCGAACCCCGCAGCCGATGGCAGCAGTTCCTGGACATGCTGTCACGTCACCTTACCGAAAACAACGAACCCAAAAACCGCATAGAGATGAAAAGACTGTTCCCGCTGATGGCGGTTGCCCTCGCATTGGAGGAGGACGCCGCATACGACCCCGCCAAGGGTCTCACGCTCACGGACGAGCAAATGAAAGCCATCGAGTGCAAACTCGGTGAGTTGGAAAAGCTCAAGGCCGAGAAGCAGACCCTCACGAACGAGAAGACCACCCTCAACAACTCCCTCACCGAAGTGACCGCAGACCGCGACCGCATCAAGGCACTCGTGGACAAAGTGCCGTCACTGACACCCGCAGTGGCAGGAGGCGATCCGCAGGAAGTCCCCAAGGACGACATCAAAGCCTACGTGAACGGCTCCGCCCTCTACCAGGCCATCAAGCAAGACATCTAACCGAAAAAAAACTATAACATGCCGGAAATAGACACCAAAATCAACGTTGACCTCATAATTGAGGAATACGGCCGCTTCTACGAGAACTCGGGACAGGGTATGGACAGGCTCAAACGCGCCCTGACCTTCCCCGCAACCACTCTTGAAAAGTACGCCACGAGAATCAACACCCGCGATGACATCTACAAGATGGCCACGGACGAATGGGAGGACGTGCTGCAGCCGTTCCGCATCCAGTTCGAGCCGAAAGCCGGAGTGAAGTTTATCCCCAATGCCATCGTGCTCAACCACATCAAGATAGACGCGCAGTTCTCCCCCATGAGCATCTACCACTCCTGGATGGCCTTCCTCGCCGGAGACCAGAACAAGATTGAGAACTGGCCTATCACCCGCTACTTTGTCGAAGTCTATCTGAAGCAGAAGATTGACAACAACCGCGAACTGAAAGCCGTTTACAAGGGCGTGCGCGACGACAACGGCACCACACCCGAGAGCTGCATGGACGGCATCAAGCGCAAGCTTATCGAGGGCGCGAACAATGCCGACAACCCCATCAACGTCATCCACGGCGTTGACTCTTTCACAGAGGAGAACATCTTCGATGAAATCGAAGCCTACGACCGCAAGATTGACGAAGTGTATGACGGCGAGAACATCATCCACTTCGTGGCACCCAAGTGGGTGCGCGCGATGAAGACCGCCAAGCGTGCAGCCGGCTACTATTTCATCAACTCCCCCGACCAAATCAACGCCGACATAGACTTCACCAAGCACGTTGTCTGCGGAATCCCCTCCATGAAGGGCACGGACGACATCTTCTCCACGATGAAGGAGAACCTGCTGTGGCTGGTCAACCGCAACAAGTTCGACTTCGACATCCAAAAGGAAAACCGTATGATCAAAGTTCTTGCCGACTGGATGGAGGGCGTGGGCTTCGGCTGCAACGCCATGGTGTGGACTTCCGCCCGCACGGTCGGACAGGAGGCCTCCCGCTGCTCCTGTGGACCCAATGGCGAGCCGGAGACCATCACGGATGAAATCCAGCTCATCATCAGTGCCATTGACCAGGGCGCGAAAGTGGTTAAGGAAGGCAACAAGTACCGCATCACGTGGCAGACCGACACGCCGGAGCTTGCAATCAACGTGCAGACCCACGGGGCAACGGACATCACCACAGGCGGCGTGACCCTCCACGGCCGTGTCTTCGGCGACGATCTTCCGCTGCTGGCAAACGCTGAAACGGGCTTCTATGTGGCCGAGGAGGCTTCCCAGCTTGTTCCTGTCCATGGCAGACACCTTGGCTATGCCGAGAACCGCGACCACGACGAACCTGCCAACGAAGCAGGATTCATTCCCGGAGAATTGGAAGGAAACGAACTGACCGCCACGATGGAGACGAACATGCCTTCCGAAACCGATGTCTTCTACCGTGCCGTGGTGCATTACAACGGCGCGGAGTACCTGGGCGACATCGAGCGTTTCACCACGCCGTTCAACGAGAACCCGCCCATTGACAACGACCCTCCAGTGGTCGATGACGATGAGAACCAAAACGGAGACTGAACCCTTTGGTAATAAATTTTTTCATACGCTTCGGGAGGGGCGCGGCTTCCTTTAACAACGCGCATTTTTTTCACTCTTCAAACCTCTAAAGACCCCACCAATATGCCCGAAGAAGTAATCTGCGCACTCGAACTCGAAGACCTGAATAAGGGCGCGAACTGCGGCAACAACATGTCCGGCGTGAAGAATGTCTATATCTCCCTTAAGGACAACGTGTCGCACTTCCCCAAGCTGCCGTCCAACCGAACCTCCTACGAGGACTTCGCCGTGCTGGAGGGCAACATCGTGATGGTCAATGGACAGCGCTTCTACCACATCTACTGCTCCCGCGACATGGGCGAGCTGAAGTACACCACCCAAGGCACCTTCGGCGGCAAGTCCATGAAGGCCAACCTCGAAATCTACCACCCCGGCTTCAAGCCCAAGCTCCTCGGCTTCATCGCCTCCGTGATGAACTCCGAGGCCATCGTGCTGGCACGCCTCAACAACGGCGACATACACATGCTGGGCGACGCAGACCGCGGCGCCGAGATAGGCGACTCCGTGGAGGCATCCTCCGGCAAGGCCGTCACCGACAACAACGGCGCGACCATCTCCTTTGTCTATGACACCCCCACCGCACAGGTCTATACCGGCGTGATGGACTCCCTCATCGGACAGTCCACCAACCTTGACGACCAAGTGACCCCATAACCCAAAATCGTATTTTCGGTTGTTTGATCAGTTTTTGAATTTTTGAAAGCCGTTGCAGTATGTAGCGGCTTTTTTTGTAGTTTTGCGGATTCAAAATATCAATTATGGCCATTGTAAAATTCATCTCCGAGAAAGATTGTCAGCTCTTTATTGACATGGACTTTGTTGGCATTATTCAAGCAGATTCAATGTTAAAGACTACTTTGGTCTCGGGCTCTTATCTTGTGGAAGTAAAGGACTTAAACGATGAACTTATAGAGAAATACGAGTTGAAGATTGGCGTTGACGACAATCAACTTTTGCAAAATCTTTCACAATATACGAACAGTATCAAATATTCAATTGACAAACTGAAAAATGAACCAACACTTCGTTTCTACAACCAACGAACAAAATTAGAACATGATGGTAAGTATGGTTATGTTAATAGCCGGTATGAACTTGTAATTGATCCAATGTATTCGTATGCTGAAGATTTTATATGTGAGAAAACATTGGTAAAAAATTTACTGAAAAAGAGATGGCTACAATAATAGATACGAATGGAAACATTTGTTATGAACGATGGTTTGAATATATTGGATGTTCAAACGATACAATACTTCTAAAAAACGAGGATAAATTTATTGTTTTTTTGCGAAAGGATTTTTCAATTTTATGTGAATACTATGACGCAGGGTATAATGATAAAGGCGATTTGATTCCAGCTTATAAGAAAGAAGGGGTTGATGATAACTATGGCTTTATCGATAAAAGTGGCTTAGAAATTGTTCCTTTTATATATGATTTTGTTTGTAATTTTGAGGAATCCGGATATGCTATTGTAAAGTCATATGGACATTTTTATGCTGTAGATAAATTAGGTAATCTTTATGGTATAGAAAGATTTGATAATTGTATTGGAAGAATACCATCTAATGAGGAAGAAAAGAAAGAACAGCTCTGTTATGGTAAAGAGGAAAGTATTGTGAAACATACAGCAACCGAGGAAAAGTATTATCATACTTCTAAATCAGATAAATTTCTTTTTGATTCTTATTCTAATACAACTTTTTCAATGTTTTTCTCTCATTATGTAGCTTATAGAGTTGGTGAATTGTGCATTTTGATTCATGAGAATTTAGATTGTATTGAAGGGACTCCGGAACAAGAAGTAGAAAGATACGAATTTAAAGCGGACAGCATCGAACCTATTACAGAATTTTATTTCGGTTTAGGAATCGATGGTTTTACTGTCAGATTTGTGATAATCAAACGAAATAGGAAATATGGTCTCGCTAAAGTGAGTGGAGAAATGCTATTACAGGTAGAGTATGACCATATATTTCCAATAATTTTTTGCGATGATGGTGATGGTGGTTTTCGTGACTGGGAAGAGAAGCGAATAGATGGTTTTATTTGCAAGAAAGAAGATGAATATATCTACATAAATGGTAAAGGAAAGTATATGTATCCTGTTGAATATTGTTTTGCAAATAGTATTCTTAAAGATTCGGGTTGTCCATTAGTGTTTTCTCAATTTTCTACCATAAGTTAACAACAACAATAATAATTTTTAGGGCGACCGGGCACGCTTTCCGCTCGAATTTCGTCCTTGCGTCCTCATAACCGCTGCAATCGTTGTCGCGGTATCAAGGTAAACAAAAACGCGGTCAAACAGCACGACCGCGTTTTTGTTTGTCCTAAATTTTCCGTTTATAAACGCCTATCTTTGCCCCAAAAGACGAAGACATGGACGATATACTGCAATGGCTCACTGGCGGAAAAGACTACCTAACAGGCATCGCGCTGCTTGAGAAACACCAGCGCAACCGTATGCTGGTGCAGCACTTCCGGCACTCGACCCCGAAATTCGCCGCCGCCAAACTGGAGTACGAGCTGCGCAAACTCATCAAAGGCAAAGTCGTTGCGGCGGTGCAGGCCAAGCCAACTGCCCCACCGTGGACGGTGATAAACGTTTCCAACCCCAAAGCGGCGAAGACAGAAACACCGATTCCCTCCATCATCGTGCAGGCCAAGGACGAGCTCTATGAGCTGTTCACCGCCATATCCACCGCCCACCGCAAACTCTACGAGTTGGGCGAGGGCAATTCCGATGACATCGTGGCGCAGCGCAGGCGGATCCTGGAAGACCGCCTGCCGCTCATCCGGCGTTTCGAGAAACTCTATCCCCTCAAGGAAAAGTACTTCGACACGGGCGAAGTGCCCGCCGAACTTGTCCGCATGGTTCGGGAGAAAGTTGAGGAGCAGCCCGCACCAGTCCCCGTGGACGGCAGGGTGGAACTTGAAAAACTCTCCGACATGGAGCTGCTCAAGAAGCAGCACTCCCTCAAGGTCAACATCAACAAGACCCGCAACCGCTTGGAGTACCAGGCACTCAAGAAGCTGGGCACCCCGAACCCGATGCCGGACAGCCCGCTGCGCACCAAGCTGGAGGCCAAACTCAACGACCTGCGAAACCAATACGCCACCATTACCAAAATCATAGAGTCAAGACAATGGGCATCATAGACTTCTCACAGCTTTCAGCCCGCAAGGAGGCCAAGAACAAGGAGGCCGAGGCCTACCCCTACGACACCTACTTCCCGGATTCCGTGTCGTTCATCGGCGAGCCGTGGACGACACTTGCCAGGCACATCGGGCGCATCGAGCAGGGCAGCGTCATCAACTTCTGGACATTCGGCCGCTACGCCATGCACGACCTCATTTCCCACATCTGCAGGCAAATAGGGCCATGCAACGTCACCGCCTGCACCTGGGCGATAACAGAGAAGGCCGTCACCCAAATCCTCAACCGAAAGAAAGACGGCCTCATCAAGGAGTTCCGGCTGTGGATTGACCCGAGGGTCAAGGTGCGCAACCCCGCGCCCCTGCAGATGTGCCGCGCCAACTTCGATGTCTGCATCGCCCCCGTTCACGCCAAGGTCGCCGTGATATGGAACGACCAGTGGCGGATCTCCGTGTCCGGCTCTTTGAATTTCACGACCAACCCGCAGCCCGAGCGGGGCGTGATCCAGGTGATTGACCACGTTTTCCACAGCGACAAAAAGATACTCGATGAACAGTTTGACACAGCAGCAGAAAGATGACATCACCCGTCTTGGACGGCTGGGCTTCTCCTACAGGGATGTAGCCCTCAACTTCGGCTTCGACATCGCCGAAGTCGCCCGCCAGTTCCAGCAGGAAAGAGGCGAGGTTTACGAGTGCTGGTTCCAAGGCTACCTCTCCGCGCAGGCGGAGATACGGCAGACCGTCTTGGACGCTGCGCTCAATTCCTCGCAACCCGCCATATTGCAGATGCTCAAATACTACGCGATGACCGAACAAACCAACCTCGAAGCCTACGACTATGAACCTACCGAGCAAAACCAAACAGAGAACCAGCATAGAGCAGATACGGGAGAATGACTTTGAAGCCATATCCGAATATTTCACCACGGGGAACTCATCCACACTGACCGAGCAGCAGCAGCGCATCCTGGAACGGCTGCGCACCGCCCATGCCGTCATGCGCAAGTACCCCCGCAAGAGCGTTGCCGCGCTGAAGCTGCAGGCACGCTTCCCCGAAATATCCAAGGAGCAGGCCTACTGCGATATCCGCAACGCCTGCCGTCTGTGGAACAAGTACGACCCCGTGGACAGGGACTTCCTTGAAGGCTGGTTCCTTGACTGGATTATGAAGGAGATTTCAGACCCCGCATCCTCCGACAACGCCCGGGCAAAGAACCTCGCAACGCTACAGAAGTACCTCTCCCAGCTGCCGCCGCAGAAGATTGACCCCAAGCTGATGGAGGCCAACCAGATTTTCGTGCAGTTCAACATCAACAACAGGCAGGTCTCAATCCCCGAGACGGTGCTCATGAAGCTGCCCGCCGACATACGCCGCCAGCTGCTTGGAAGCCTCGATGACGAAATCAGCGAGGAGACCGCCTGCGAAATCATAAACTCATAAAGCCATGCAGATAAACCTATCCGGCAACCGCGCACAACTGCCCTCGTTCATCCTGCAGCCCAAGTGCCACGTCTCCGTGGAGGGGCGCGGCACGGGCAAAAGCGCGGACATCGGCTTTTGGATGGACAGGCTCATCCGGCTGATGCCGCGTTCGGTCATTGCATTGACGGGGAAAACCTTCGGCCAGCTGCTGACAAGGACACTGCCTTCCTCCTTGAAGATGCTCAACCAAATGGGCTACGAGAAGGAGGCCAACTACGTCATCGGCAAGCGTCCGCCCGCCTACTTTGAGACCTCCTACGAGGAACTGAACAAGTTCGAGAACGTCATATCCGTCAGCAACGGGACGCGCTTCGCGCTCATCTCGCAGAGCGAACCCGGCAGCGGGCGCGGCGCAAACGTGGACTTCGAGATAGCGGACGAGACGCTGACGCTCAACAAGGAGCAGTATGACCAGGAGGTCGCGCCCACCAACCGAGGCAACCTTGAGTTTTTCGGGGCGAAATCCGGCAACCCCGTACACCTGCACCACGGCTACAAATATTCCACGTCCATGCCGCCCACAAGGGACGGGCGGTGGGTGCTTGATTTCGCTTCCTACTACGAGGAGGAGGCCGGAGTGAGGCTGTTTGAGATTTGGAACCGCATCGTGAAGATGCAGCTGGAACTGCTCGACATCACCGACCCCAAACATTTCGCCCAGTGCTGGAACGAGATAATCCGGATGAAGCGCAGAATCCGCCCCTTTGTCTCCAAGGACGGGCTTCTGTTCACCGTCTCCAACGCCTTCGACAACATAGAGTTTCTCGGCCTCTCTTACGTCAAGAAAAACAGAGAATTGCTTCCCTCGCTGGTCTTCCTCGTGGAGATCATGAACTTCCTCTTCGACAAGGTGGAGGACTGCTTCTATTCCATCAGCGACGACCGCCACGTCTATCACAACGGGCTGGACGACCAGCGGCTTCTGCTGCTGGCCAAGGAGAGCAATTTTGACCTGGACAAACTGGCCATAAAGAGCAGCGCATTCGACCGCGACTGCAACCCCGACCTGCCGCTGGAGGTGGTGGCAGACTGGGGAAGTGCGATATCCCTTTTCTGCGTGTGCCAAGAACGGAACTATGATTTCGTAAACAACTGCGCAACAAAGAGAAAGTGCCAGAACTTCATCAACGAGTTCTTTGTCAAGCCGGACGAAAGTTCAAACATCCTCATCAAGGAACTGTGCGGGCAACTCACCGACTACTACAAGACACACCGATGCAAGAAAATCCACTACTACCGCGACAAATACGGCGATTCGAGAAACCCTAACGTGCTCAACTCAATGAGCTACAACCAGCTTGCCATATCCTACTTGAAGAAAGCCGGATGGGAGGTCGTCGAGCACACCCACAAGGGGATGGAGCCGCCACAGAGTGACAAGTACCTGCTGTGGGGTCTTATCCTACACGAGGAACGCGAGAATCTTCCCTTAGTGCGTTTCAACGGCGACAAATGCCGTTTCACACTCATATCCATGAACAACGCCATGATCAAGGATGTGGACGGCAAGCTGCAGAAAGACAAGAGCAGCGAACGCAAGAGTTCCGGCGTGCTGCCTGAGGAAGCGACCCATTTTTCTGACGCTGCCGACAAGATTGTGTGGACGAAATTCGGGGAGAAGTTGAAAGACAAGGGCGGAAGTTTTGTTCCGGCAAGGGTGGGGAAATGAAATATTTTGTAGTTTTGCAATTTTGAATCGTATTGATTATGGACGAGAAAGACTATACAGGACAAAGCGATAAAGAATTTCAAAATGAATCAATTGTTTATTCTGCAAATAAAGATATGAATCAGCCTCTTGATAGTGAAAAAATTACATTGTTGCGAGAGTCTGCAGAACGTGGTGATGCAATAGCTCAATACAAACTTGGTTGTTATTACGTCGAAGGTGAAACTATAAAGCATTCATCGTTAGAAGAAGCTATAAGATGGTGGCGTAAAGCTGCGGAACAAGGATTAGTTGAAGCTCAAGAAAAAATCGCTCATGAATATTACATTGGTTATGGGGTTCCAAAATCAATTCATGAAGCTGTGAAATGGTGGCATAAAGCGGCGGAACAAGGGAATGCAAACGCAGAATATGAGTTGGGCTGTTGCTTTATGAATGGAGAGGTTGTATCACAATCATATTATGAAGCAGCGAGATGGTGGCAAAAAGCGGCGGAACAAGGACATATAAAAGCTCAATTCAATTTAGGTGTTTGTTATGAGGAAGGCAAGGGTGTTGAACAATCCAATTCTGATGCTTTCAAATATTATTATAAAGCTGCAGAACAGGGCCATGTGGCTGCTCAATATAATGTTGGAGTATTTTATTTTAACGGCAAAGGTGTGACAAAATCGTTAAAAGAAGCAGTACAATGGTGGAGAAAAGCAGCAGGAAAAGGGTTCACAAATGCTCAATTTAATTTGGGATTATGTTATAAAGAGGGTGCTGGTGTAGAAGTTTCTCTTCCTGAAGCAAAAAAGTGGTTAAGAGTTGCGTCTCTTAAGGGGCATAAAAAAGCCGCCAAGGTACTTAGTGCTATAAGAAAATCAAAAGCAGAAGAATCAATTAAACTTGACGATAACAAGTTAATTAAGAAAAAAAATGGTGGTGCTAATAATTATGATCCACAAACGGTCGAACAGTATAAGGAATCTTACGCTCAAGACGAAATGGGTTATAGTGATGATGATATTGACACAATTTTTGATGGAAACCCATTAGCTTACTGGAATATTGATTAAATTTTTTATAATAATTTGGGCGACCGGGCACGCTATCCGCTCAAACTGCGCCCTGACGGGCTTGTAACCGCTTCTATCGTTGTCGCGGAATTAACCCAACTTTCACCCCCTAAAAAAAAATCAGCCCAAATCCAGGGCTGTTTCCGGAAATCTGATTTCACAAGTCGCTGATAATCAACATCCGGTCTCGCATCCTACACGTGGTCTGCGTTTTGTAGGACACTTT
>CAJOKR010000042.1 GCA_905235135.1 uncultured Bacteroidales bacterium | reverse complement strand
CCCTAAACCTTAAACCTTAAACCTTAAACCTTAAACCTTAAACCTTAAACCTTAAACCTTAAACCTTAAACCTTAAACCTTAAACCTTAAACCTTAAACTATGACTGCTACCTCTGTTCACTGTTCACTAAAACGCATACCCAATCGCCAACTTGAACCCTTGCATTAGCTTAAACGGGTGGGGAGGTACGAACCATCCCCAGTTGATGACCGGTCCGCCGTACTCCTCGCCACGACCCGGATCATAGATAGGCAGCGCATAATCGACACGGATGACGAAGAAGTTGAAATCGAGCCGCAACCCGACACCCACATCCACGGCCAGCTCCTTGTAGAACCGATTGAAGGAGAAATCCGCACCGGGCATGTCGTCGTACTTCCGCGACAGCCATATATTGCCGATGTCGGCGAAAATGCCGTACTTGAAGGATCGGTAGATGGTGCCGCGATACTCGAAATTGAGTTCAATTTTGATGTCGCCGGTGTAGAGCGAGTCGGAACCGTGCTGGTAGCTACCGGGACCGAGTCCACGATAGCTCCAGCCGCGCATACTGTTGCTTGTACCCGCGTAGAAGCCCTTCTCGTAAGGGATGTACGACTCCTTGTCCAACGGTAGGATGAAGCCCACCTCGGCGCGCATCGCAAAAGCATTGTTGTTATTTATAGTATAGGTATAGTTCCACATCACATCGGCCTTCTCGAACACGGTGTAATCATATCCGGTACTGTCCAAGCTGTTCTGGCTGAGCGTCCATCGCTCGCCCGGCGAAAAGAGCTGGTTCAACCCCTTCAGGAGGACACCGCACGATTCCAAATTGATACTCAAGTGCATATTGTGCCGTCTTGATTCCACAAACTTGGGAACCAAATAGTTGAACGAGTATTTTGCCGACAGCAGCATAAACTTGCCGAATCTGTGCATATAGGATTTCGGATATTGCGCATAATTCAGCAACGTGTAGATACTTTTGTCGCTGTTATTGATGGTACTGACATCTATCGGACTGATACTGTGTGACATATAGTACGACGGGCTCCAATTGTAGGAGATGGCGGCCACATACATCAGCCGCTTGTAAAGTCCCGAATAGTTGACACCAAATTTCAAGGAGGTGCTGCGGGAAACCGAGTTTTCGCTGATATGCTTGTTGAAAAGGAATATCCGATTCGGGAAATTCAACGATGCGGATATCCCGAATTCCGGATAGGAATAGATTTTGTCATTTTTGAAGAGGTTGCTCAACGAGTAATAGAAGTAACCTCCTGAAAGATTGAGGGTTAAATGCTCCGCACCCTTGAAAAGATTACGGTTGGTATAGCTTACGGAAATAGCGGATTTGTCGTTGCGAAGCTCCACCTGACCTCCGACGATGTGCCGTTTCTTGCGGATCATCCGGTAAAAGACATCCAAATAGCCGATCTTGTTGACCGTGTCCAACAGCGCCTCGTTCTCCTTGAAGAGGATGTTGATATAATCGAAATTGTCGAGGCTGTTGAGGGCGCGGCTGCTGTGGTCACGCGACTGCTGCGAATAGGGTAGCCCCGTGCGCGTGAACATGGCGTTGGCCAGGGTTTTGTACGAAAAATAGGGTTTGAGCGGCTTTCCGTCCACCACCTCTTCGATGAAATAGATGCGAGCACTGTCGCGGCGGGTATGCCAATGATAGAAGGTCGTGTCAAACACCGCATCCGTTGAGGTAACCGACGGCATATCCGGGTTCATGTAAATATCGTTGTAATAGTATTTGTAGAGATACCGAGAAGCATTATCCTCCTGTGGAATATTAATCAAAATAGTGATACTCACGGTTTTAGGGTCAACACCGGTACTGTCGGGCGGATCGTACATCACCTCGCAACGGATAATTGACTTCTCCACATAAAAATAGCCTTCGTTACGGATGAGGTCGATGATGCGCGTCAGCTCGTTGTTGATTAAACTCTCGTTGTACTGCATCCCCTCCGAAAGTACACTTTTCTTCATGTTCAGCACCACAATGCGCTTGTACTCCTGGATGGGAATGTCGTATCCGATATGGCTGATGTAGTATGGGTCATGCGCGGTCACGAAATAATCGACTTTCGCTTTTTTGTGGTCTTTTCGTTTGTATTTCACGGCATAATCGACCTCCGCATCAAAATAGCCGAGCTGTTTCATCACGATTTTCAGCTGGTCGAGGGAGGTGTTAATCTCCGCGCTGTCGAGCAGCGCCGGCGCTTCACCGGCCTTCTCACGCAGGAATTTCTTGAACTTGCTGTCCTTGGTCTGCCCATTTTTGTCGTAGGTGGGCTGTCCCCAGTCGTAAAACGAGGTCTTCAACGGAAAAATATCGATAAACTTCTTGGTCGGGACGGGCCGCACGTAGGATTTCAGGTTGTCGAAGTCGGGATCCTTCTGGTCCATCACCTTCACCTCGTTTTTCACCAACATGGTCTGGCCGGGCGGAAGATGGCGCACAGAGCTACAGGAGTACAAACATATACTACTGACAATCAACAGTATAAGTATCCTGAGACTTCGCTTCATTCTTTTTTCTCGCGGGGATGGAAGATGTATTCGATGCAGAAGATAACGAACACAGTGAAGGTGGTGTTGCCGATGATAACGAGCAGCGTATGCCCGAAGTTTTTGAAAGTCATGGTTCCGAGAAGCACAGCCGAGACCTCATAGATGAAGGTCAAAATCAGCGTGTAGAGGAAAATCCAGTGAAAGTCTTTGACACCGGGCACGGGACGGTCGATGTTTTCGAACTTGACGTTGTTGGCGCCGTTGAGCATCTTCACGATGTAGGGGCGAAGGAACATCATCACAGTGCAGGAGAACGATGAAACGCCGAACGTGTGCGCGAAGGCATCCACCACAAAGCCTGTGGCGAAACCGATGAGATACTGCAGCGAAAGCGGCAACTCCAACGGCAGCAGGAACAGCGCAAGCAGGAAGAGTGCCGGTGACATATAGCCGAACAGGTTGACATGCTGGCAGATGGCGACCTGCGCAACTAACAACAGCAGAAAACGCAATATGTTGGCAATGATGTTATTCATCTTTGAAGTTCGCTTTCAAGGTGTCCAATTCGTCTTTGAAAAGATTTTCAACCAGATAGACGGTGTAGATATCGGTGTATTTGGTGGCCAGCTTCACCTTGATGGTGAGGAAGCTGGCGTTGTTTCCGACCTGCACCTCCTTGACGGTGCCGATGAGCAGCCCCTTGGGGAAGATGTTGGAGTAACCGTTGGTGAAGACGGAGTCGCCGATGTTGATTTCGGAGTGCTGCGGGATGGCTTCGAGATAGGCCACGCGGGGGTCGCTGCCCTCCCAGATGACCGTGCCGTTCTGGTTGGCGGGGGTCACCACCGCGCTGATACGCGATTCGGGATGCAGAATCGGGCGCACCGTGGCGAAATTTTGGGCGACGTCGGTGACGACACCCGCCACGCCCGACGGCGACAGCACCGCCATATCGCGGGCAATGCCGTCGTTGGAGCCCTTATCCACAATCATGTAGTTGAAGGCCCGATCGACGGTGCGGTAGATGACATGCGCGTAGGTGTAATCATAGAGCCGAACCTGCTTCCGGTTCACGGAATCGGGCTTGCCCATCTCCGTCATCACGGTGTCCTCCTTCCCGATGAACATGTTCTCATGCTCGCGCATGAGCTCGATGTTCTGCTTCACCAGCTCCTCGTTCTCAGGACCCAGCCGGAAACGGTGTATCATACCCGCGCCGCTCTCCTGAATCGGCCCCACGATGCTCTGCACGGCCCGCGCAAGGCGGTTCTCGTTGAATGACAACGACTTGCCAAGCATCACGATGCTCAGAATCAGAAGAACGGCGAGTACGATGATATGAAACGCCCTCTTGAAAAATTCAATGAGATTGTTCATCAGGCGCGGAAGAAACTACTTTTTTTCGGCGAGTTCGCGGCCGGCCTTGAGGCAGGCGAGGTTCACGTTCACGACATCCTCACCCTTGCGGGCGAAGTTCTCGCGCACGGCGTTCTCAATCTCCTCGAACGGCAGCTGCAGATAGGGGGAGGCGGCGCCGAGGATCACCATGTTGGAGGAACGGGCGGAGCCCAAGTCCTTGGCAATCTGGTCGGCGTTGATGGCCACACAGTTCTGCACCTTGCCCAACTCAGCCTTCAAAGCGTCGAAATCGGGATAGTTCGGGATGTTCACGAAAGGCTGGTCGTTGGTGATCAACCAACCGTCCTTCTTCAGCCACGGCAGATAACGCAACGACTCCATGGGTTCCACGGAGATGATCATGTCGGCCTTGCCGAGCGGGATCAGGTCGGAAGCGATGGGGCTGTCAGAGAGACGGAAATGGGACTGCACATCGCCGCCGCGCTGGCTCATGCCGTGCACCTCAGCCTGTTTCATGTACATTCCTCTTTTGATGGCGGCCGCACCCACGATGGTGGCGATGGAGAGGATACCCTGGCCGCCGACTCCTGCTAAAATTATATCGATTTTCATTTTTTTGTTCGTTTTTTATTTGTTATTCCCCCTGTAGAGACGCAAAATTTTGCGTCTCTACAACGGTCGTTTTACGTTAAATTACTTCTTCGCAGCCTGTTGTTTCTTCATTCTGCGGCTCAGCGTCTGGATGCATTCGCGAGTCGGGATGATGACGGAAACACCTTCATACTCAATCTCTTTCTCAATGATGGCCACGTTCTCTTCGAGATGACCCTTGAGCGGGTTGATGCGGTGGATGTGCTCCTCTTTCACGCCAAGGCCCTTGCAGATCTCGCCGAGGACGCCGAGGGCGTGGGAATCCTGACCGCCGGTCATGCCGGTGGTGCTGTTGTCGAGGATGAGCACCGTCACCGGGGTGTTCTCGTAGATGCAGTCGAGCAGGGAGGTCATGCCACTGTGGGTGAAGGTGGAGTCACCGATGACCGCCACGCAGGGTCTCATGCCGGCGTCGGCAGCACCCTTGGCCATCGTGATGGAAGCACCCATATCGACGGTGGTGTAGATGGCGTTGTAGGGCGGAAGAGCACCGAGGGTGTAGCATCCGATGTCGGAGAAGACTTTGCCCTTGCCGTATTTCTCCATCGCCTTGTTGAGGGCGGTGTAGGAATCGATGTGCGGGCAACCGACACACAAGGCCGGGGGACGCGGAACGACCAACTCGGGGACGGGTGCACCGTAGGTGTCGGGCAGACCGAGGGCCTTGGCCACGAGGTTCGGGTTCAGCTCGCCATCACGCGGGAGCTCGCCACTGAGACGACCCATGATGTTGCCGGTGCGGTTCAGCACGCCACGAACTTGCTCCTCGATGAAGGGGTAACCCTCTTCGGCGATGAGCACCTTGCCGCATTCGTCAATCATCTTGGCGATGAGCTTCGTGGGCAGCGGGTACTGGGAGATCTTCAGCACGGGGTACGGACATTTGCCGCCCTCGAAGTTCTCCATCAGGTAGTTGTAAGCAATACCGGAAGCAATGATACCTAAGCTCTTGTCATCGCCGTCGATGTAGCTGTTGAACGGTGAGTTGAGGGAATCGTTCTCGAAATCAGCCTGTTTGTCGAGCAGCTTGCGATAGTGCTTGCGAGCGTTGGCAGGCAGCAGGATGAATTGCTTGGGGTCGGTCTCGGGCTTCAGCGGGTTCTGCGGACGCTCAGCCTTGCGCTCCACGCCGGAACGGCTGTGCGACAGGCGCGTGGTGAGACGGATGACCACGGGGGTGCGGAACTTCTCCGACATCTCGAAGGCGTAGTAGGTGATGTCGTAGGCCTCCTGTTGGTTGGAGGGCTCGAAACAGGGGATGAGGGCGAACTTCGCGTAGTAGCGGGAGTCCTGCTCGTCCTGGGAGGAGTGCATGGAGGGATCGTCGGCCACCACAACCACCAGACCGCCGTTGGCACCGGTGATAGAGGAGTTCATGAACGGGTCAGCGGCCACGTTCAGGCCCACGTGCTTCATGCAGACCATCGCGCGCTTGCCGGCGTAGGACATGCCGATGGCCGACTCCATGGCGGTTTTCTCATTGCCGGCCCAGATGCTGTGCACCTCGCCAGCTTTGCCCTGCTTGGAGTTCTGGATAAATTCGGTGATTTCCGTTGACGGAGTGCCCGGATAGGCGTACACTCCCGATAATCCGGCATCCAAAGCGGCCTGTGCCACCGCCTCGTCGCCTAAAAACAATGCTTTTGACATAATCTTAAAGTACTTTATTGATTGTATATTAACGATTTAGATTTTACTTCCGAAAACCGCAAAAGTACAAAATTTTACGTTACGCTCAACGCACTAAAAATTTGTACTTTTGCCGCCGAATTATGAGCAACGAAAAACGACAATGGATGCTGCCGTGCGCGTTGGGCGCGGGACTGTTGGTGGCGATGTTGGTGGCCGCCGGCATCGGGGTGATTCCGATTCCGGTGAAGGTCGTCCTGCAGAGCATCGGACAGAAATTCGGGCTTTTCCGGGATGTTCAGATTGCTGACTATTATCAGGTTACGCTTTGGCAGCTGCGCATTCCGCGCATCGTGATGAGCGTGCTCGCGGGCGCGTCGTTGGCTATCTGCGGCGGCGTGTTCCAGAGCGTGTTCCGCAATCCCGTGTGCGACCCCTACATCCTCGGTGTCTCATCGGGAGCCTCCATCGGCGCGGCCATCGCCTTCATCCTCGGCTGGGACGCGGTGGTGTTCGGCATCACTCTACCCGCCCTCGTCACCGCGCTCCTCACCCTACTGCTCATCCTCGGCATCGCCCGCGTCAAGGGCAAGCACAACACCGACACGCTGCTGCTCATCGGTATCGCCCTCAACTTCCTGATTTCCGCGCTGATCACCCTGCTGATTGTCATGAACCAAAAGGAGATGCACAAGATTTATTTCTGGACGATGGGCAGTCTCACGCACGTCTCTTGGCTCGAAATCGGCTGGCTGATTCCGGTGATGATCATCTGCATCGGCATCCTGTTCTATTACGCCAAAGCCCTGAATATCATGCAGGTAGGCGAAGAGACGGCGCAAACCCTCGGCATTGACACGCAACGGACCACCTACATCGTGTTAGTCACCTCATCGGTGCTCATTTCCGTGATTGTATCTTTCTGTGGATCAATCGGTTTCATCGGACTTATCATGCCGCACGTGGCGAGAATCCTCTTCGGCAGCAACAACCGGCGGCTTTTCACCTATTCGCTCTTCTTCGGCGCCTTCTTCCTGCTCGTCGCCGACACGCTGGCCCGCACCGTCGCCGCCCCCGCCGAGCTCCCCGTCGGCAGCATCACCGCCCTCGCCGGCGCCCCGTATTTCATCTACTTAGTGCTGCGGAAACGGTAAAACATGCCATGGCGCGTCTCTACCCCTGTCATTTTTCCCAAAATCAGCCATTTTCAAAACAGACATTGCTGATTATCAGCTATTTATAATTCCTAAAAAATGTTATTTTTGCCGCCAAAAATAATTTAGCGTAAATTAGGAAGAATTCCCTGTGTATGAACATTTTATTCGTCATTGATATATACAATACGCACAGCAACGGAACGAGCATTTCCGCCCAACGGTTCGCGGAAGAGCTCGGGAAACGTGGCCACGATGTCCGTATTTTGACTATCGGGGAGGACTCCGACGACATCTACGGGCTGAAGGAGCTCTACTTACCGTTCTTCATGGGCATCATCCACAAGCACGGCTTCATGTATGCCAAATGCGACGAACAAAAGATTCGCAAAGCGGTGGAATGGGCCGAAATCGTGCACTTCTTCTTCCCGTTCTTCCTGACTAACAAGACCAAAAAGATTGTGGATGAGCTGGACAAGCCCTCCACGGCGGCTTTCCATGTGCAACCGCAGAACATCACCTCGTCGCTTATGGCAGGCAAGTCAGATTGGGCTAACAATTTGATATACAAAATTTTCCGGAAGGTAACTTATAACAAATTCGGCCACGTCCATGTGCCTTCGGAATTCATGGGCAACGAGCTGAAAAAGCGCAACTATACCGCCAAAATTCACCCGATTTCCAACGGCATCCAGTCCAACTTCAAATGGATGAAGCGCGCCAAATCTCCCGAGTTTGAGGGCAAAATCTTGATTATGATGGTGGGCCGTCTGACCAAAGAGAAACGGCAGGACATCCTGATCAACGCTGTGACGCACTCGAAATACGGCGACCGCATCCAGCTGATTTTCGCAGGGACCGGTCCCACCGACAAGATGCTCCACCGCTTGGGCAAAAAGCTGAATCATCCGCCGATTTTCGGTTACTACGACCAGCAAGAACTAATGGACAAGTTAGCGCAGAGCGACCTCTACGTGCACGCCTCCGACATGGAATCCGAGGCCATCTCCTGCATCGAAGCCTTTGCCACGGGATTGGTGCCGGTCATCTCCGACAGCGAGCTCTCCGCCACGAAGCAGTTCGCCCTCGACGAGCGCAGCCTCTTCCAGGCCGGCAGCCCCGAGGACCTCGCCCGCAAAATCGACTACTGGCTCGACAACCCCGAGGAGAAGGCGAAAATGGAGAAACGCTACTCCGAATCCGCCGCAAAGTACAATATCGACAATTCCATCACCCAGTTCGAGGCGATGCTGCAAGAGGCGATAGAGGACAACAAAAAGTAAGGATTTACACTTGTATCTTCATATCGAGAAAATTTGTATTTTCGCGGACTGAATTTGCCCGATATTTATTGTATGAAGATACTGTTTGTTATTGACACTTATTACACCAACAACAATGGTACCAGCATCTCGGCGCAACGTTTTGCCGCCGAGTTGCGCAAGCGTGGTCACGAAGTGCGCATCCTGACGGCGAACGACACTGCTGAAAACGACAAGAATCTCTTTTCCTTGCGTTATTTCAGGATGCCGATTTTCCAGCCGTTGATGAACAAGCACAACTTCAATTTCGCCAAGTTCTGGGGCAAAGAGACCAACGAGACCATCCAGGCTGCCGTGGATTGGGCGGACATTGTGCACTGTTTCCTGCCTTTCCCCATCGAGGGTGTAGTGGAGCGTCACTGCGAAAAAGTGGGGAAAACCTGCACCGCCGCCGCACATCTGCAAGCCGAGAACTTGACGGCCAACATCCATTTGCACAGATGCAAATGGGCTAACGATTTGTTTTACAAGATATTCGCAAAAATCCTTTGCAACCGCGTGAAACATGTGCACTGCCCTTCACAGTTCATGGCCGAGGAAGTGAAATCACACGGTTTCACCGCCAAGATGCACCCCATCAGCAACGGCATCCAGCCGGTGTTCATCGAAGCGGGCAAGCGCCACATCGAAGGTCATCGGACAGAAACCCGCGACGAATATAAAGGCAAGATTTTAATCATGATGGTGGGACGGCTCACCCGCGAAAAACAGCAAGCTTTGATTATCAAGGCGGTACCTTACTCCAAATACGCCGACCGTATCCAGTTGATTTTCGCCGGCCGTGGTCCCATGCAGGAAAGTTACGAAAAACTGGGGCGCACCTTGCCGCTGAAGCCTCAGTTCGTCTATCTGAAACGTGACGAGCTGATCAAGCTCCTGTCGCAAGCCGACCTTTACGTGCACGCCGCCGACATGGAATCGGAGGCCATCTCCTGCATCGAAGCTTTCGCCACGGGGCTCGTCCCGGTCATCGCCGACAGCCCGCTGTCGGCCACCAAGCAGTTCGCCCTCGACGAGCGAAGCCTCTTCAAAGCAGGCGACGCCAAAGATCTTGCCCGCGCCATCGACTATTGGCTCGACAACACCGAAGAACGGCTCAGAATGGAAAAGGTGTATCAGGAATCTGCCAACAAGTACAACATCGACAACTCCATCACGCTCTTCGAAGAGATGCTCCAAGAAGCCTTGGCTGATGACGGAAAATAACTTGTTCCTTTGCAAATAAACCTCGGGGATGAACCTCAAAAAGCCACTATGAAAAACACCATCACCTTCATCATCATAATCGCAATTTGCGGTTTTGCGACAGCGCAAACGCAGATGCCGAACAACAAGTTTGAGGAGTGGAGCACCACCGACAAAGGCAACGCCATTCCCAAGCATTGGCATTCGTATGGCGACGGCGACTGTCAGCTGAAGGGCATCTATTCGTGGGGTTGCGGTCCGATGAAGAAGAACCACAGCAACCGCGTGACCGGTCATACAGGTTACGGATGCGAGATTTACTCCACTTCCTTAGCGGGCAACCTCGTCAACGGAGTGCTCACCACCGGGCAAATGCAATTCGCATCGCCGGAGGACAACAGTCCTGACAACTACACTTACACGGACAAGGACAACAAGCTGGGCCACAAGGCGGCTATGGCGTTCACTGGTCGTCCCGACTCTGTCTATTTCTGGTGCAAATTTGAAATGAAGAAGCCCTCCAACGTGGCCATCGCGAAATTCCATTTGCACGGGAACATCGCCTATCGAGATGTCTCCAGTCACAGCGCCGCAACCGCACAAAAGGGCAAGATCGGCAACGCTTTCTGTGCTTTCAGCGACCCGAACGACCAAAAATGGCACCAATATAAGTTCAAATTCACCTATTACGATGAACAGAACAAAGTGGTGAAGACAAGTTCCCGCACGCCGTCATACATCTTGGCCTGTTTTTCCACCAACAAAATCACCAAAGGCGGTAGTAATGGCGACAAGCTCATCATCGACGACATCGTGATGATCTATAACAAACGCCTCTCTTACATCAACGTGAACGGTGAGCCACTACCCGGTTTCAACGCCGACAAAACCGACTACACATTCTACTGCGACAACACTTCGGAACTGCCGGTGTTCACGGCCGGGGCGCAGTCCCAGAACGCGACCGTGCGCATCGAGCAACCCTCAAGCGACAACGGCCACGTCGCCCGCATCATCGTCACCCACGACGACGGGGAGAAGGAGTACCGCATCAACGTATGCAAACGGCTGGTCGCTGACCTCTAATGCCCGAAAACAGTAAGAAAATAACGGAAAAGTAATCCCCGAACGGCTGTTCATTACATGATGGACGCCGTTTTTTTTATATGGCATAATTTTTGTATCTTTGCACCAATTTTAAACACCTCTTTTTATGGAAATCAAATACTCGGAAGAGATGAACTATATCTTGGCGGAAGCACATGAATTAGCCAAGACGTATCATTCACAACAAATTGGATTAGAGCATCTTATGGTGTGCCTACTGCGCTATCCCGGCGAGAGTGTCACCCAGAAGATTTTCAATATTTTCCAGATCGACCTTGCGGGTCTGCGCACGCGTTTGGAGCAGATGTTGGAGATGCCGGACAGCCAGGCTGACACGCCAGCCGAGCAAATTCCTGTCAGCGTGCAGGCGCAGGGCCGCCTTCACCTGTCATTCCTGTTCTCCAAGCAGTACAAGGGCGAGGTTGTGGAATCCTACCACCTCATGCTCGCCATCCTGAAGCCCGCCCAACTCGACAGCCAGAACACCATCAAGATGCTATTAGGACAGGCCGGGCTCACCTTCGAGACCTTCGAGGACGAGCTGCGCCGCGAGCTGCACCTCTCCGAATCGGTAGCCACTGCCGGACAGTACCGCGACGACGATGAGGACGACGAAAACGAACGCCGCACCACCAAGAAGGGCAAGGACGCGAAATCGGCCACGCCCATGCTCGACAGCTTCGGCAAAGACCTCACCAAGATGGCCGCCGAGGGCAAGATCGACCCCGTGGTGGGCCGTCAGAAAGAGTTAGAGCGCATCGCCCAGATTCTCTGTCGCCGCAAAAAGAACAACCCCGTGCTCATCGGTGAGCCGGGTGTCGGCAAATCCGCTCTGGCAGAAGGACTTGCGCTGCAAATCTCGTCCGGACACGTATCACGCACGCTCCTGCACAAGCGCATCGTCAGCCTCGACATGGCCGGGCTCGTGGCAGGCACCAAATACCGTGGACAGTTCGAGGAGCGCGTAAAGACCATCCTCGAAGAGTTAGAGAAGAACACCGATGTCATCCTCTTCATCGACGAGCTGCACACGATGGTTGGCGCCGGCAACGCCCCGGGCAGCATGGACGCCTCCAACCTCTTCAAGCCCGCTCTCGCCCGTGGCGAACTGCAATGCATCGGCGCGACGACCCTCGACGAATACCGCGAGCACATCGAGAAAGACGGCGCCCTCGAACGCCGTTTCCAGAAAATCATCCTCGAGCCCGCCACCCCCGAAGAGACCCTCGACATCCTTAATAATATAAAGGACAAATACGAAGACCACCACGCGGTGAAATACAACGACGAAGCCATCAAGGCTTGCGTGGCGATGTCAAACCGCTATATCACAGATCGTTGTCTCCCCGACAAGGCCATCGACGTGATGGACGAGGCCGGGGCGCGGCTCCACATCCAAAACATCCACGTTCCCGAGGAGTTAGTCGCCGCCGAGGCCGCTATCGAAGAGCAGGAAAAGCTGAAGCTTGAGGCCATCCGCAACCAACAGTACAACGAGGCCGCCAAATACCGCGACCAGATCAAGATGCTGGACGAACAGCGGCAGCTGATTCAGAAGACGTGGGAGAACAGCTTGAACGAAAACCGCCCGACGGTCACGGAAGATATTGTGGCTGAGGTAATTGCCATGATTACCGGCGTTCCGGTGCAGCGCATCGCCAAGAACGAGGGCGAGCGGCTGATGGGCATGGCCACGGAGCTGCAAGGGGTAGTCATTGGACAGGACGAGTCGGTGGTGAAGGTTGCAAAGGCCATCCGCCGCAACCGCGCCGGTCTGAAGGACCCCAACAAGCCCATCGGCACCTTCATCTTCCTCGGCCCCACCGGTGTCGGCAAGACCTACCTTGCCAAGGTGCTGGCCGAGTATCTGTTTGACTCCCAAGATGCGATCATCCGCATCGACATGAGCGAGTACATGGAGAAACACACGGTTTCCCGTCTCATCGGCGCGCCTCCGGGCTACGTCGGTTACGAAGAGGGCGGCCAGCTCACCGAGAAGGTGCGTCGCAAGCCCTACTCCATCGTGCTGTTGGACGAAATCGAGAAGGCGCACCACGATGTCTATAACGTGCTGTTGCAGGTCTTCGACGAAGGCCAGCTCACCGACGGCATGGGCCGCAAGGTCGATTTCAAGAACACCATCATCATCATGACCTCCAACGTGGGCACCCGCGAGCTCAAGGACTTCGGCACCGGCATGGGCTTCAGCACCGACGCCACCAAGGCCGGCGAGCGCAAGGCCGCGCAAGGCATCCTCGAGAAAGCCCTCAAGGCCACCTTCGCCCCCGAATTCCTCAACCGTGTCGATGACGTCATCTACTTCAACAGCCTCAGCAAGGAGGACATCGGCAAAATCATCGACATCGAGCTCAAAAAGGTGCTGCGCCGCGTCAACGACCTCGACGTGCAGATCGCCGTCACCGACAAGGCCAAGAACTTCCTGGTCGAGAACGGCTGGGATGCCAACTACGGCGCCCGCCCGCTCAAACGCACCATCCAGAAATACGTCGAGGACGTCCTCGCCGAGGAAATCCTCAACATGACCCTCGTCTCCGGCGACTCCGTCACCCTCGACTACGACGACCTGAAGGAGGAGATGGTGGTGGCACATCAGTTAGTGAACAGTGAACAGTGAGCAGTGAACAGTGAGCAGTGAACAGTGAACAGTTATTTTAAAGATATTATTCCTTAAGCAGTCTCGAAGAGACAAAACGCACGGAGTGCAATTAACCCCACACAAGGCGGAGCCGCAGTGTGGGGCCAGTCTCGAAGAGACAAAACGCACGGCACAAGGCGGAGCCGCAGTGTGGGGCCAGTCTCGAAGAGACAAAACGCACGGAGTGCAATTAACCCCACACAAGGCGGAGCCGCAGTGTGGGGCCAGTCAACAGAAATATGAAAAACTACAAAGAAAAGTTACACAAGATAAGGGCCTTCATCCTCGACTTCGACGGCGTCCTGTCGAACGGGATGGTCTATGTGACCGCCGACGGCGAGCAGGTGCGTGCCACCAACGTCAAAGACGGCTACGCCCTGCACTACGCCCTGAAGAAAGGGTACAAGGTGGCCGTCATCTCCGGCGGGTACGCCGAATCCATGAAACTGCGGTTCCGGGAGTTCCACGGGATGGAGTTCTTCCTCCATGTCAGCGACAAAATCAAAGTTTTCAACGAGTACCTCGCCACCAACAACCTCAAACCCGAAGAGGTATTAGTGATGGGCGACGACATCCCCGACTACCCGATGATGCAGCTCGCCGGCGTGAAATGCTGTCCAGCGGATGCGGCCATCGAAATCCAGCAGCTCGCCGACTACATCTCCCTCCGCAATGGCGGCGAAGGGGCCGTCCGCGACGTCATCGAGCAGACCATGCGGCTCCAAGGCACTTGGTTCGCATTTGATGCACATATATGGTAAGTTTAGTTTATGGTTTATGGTTTAAGGTTTAAGGTTTAATGATTACCCTCAACCCTAAACCTTAAACTCTAAACCTTAAACCCTCAACCTTAAACCCTCAACCTTAAACCCTCAACCTTAAACCCTCAACCTTAAACCCTCAACCTTAAACCCTCAACCTTAAACCCT
>CAJOKR010000041.1 GCA_905235135.1 uncultured Bacteroidales bacterium | reverse complement strand
TTCCTGGAGTGTTCTTCAAGGGAATGTGACAATGACCAATACAGAAGAGCCCAATCAAGTGCTGGTGAGATTCCCGCAAACAGGAACCTACACTTTACATGCCGATTATGGGTGCGATTTCATAGGGTGCGGCCCGTTCAGCACGACCAAGACCATCAAGGTGAAGGACACCATGAGCGTGAACTCCACCGACCACACCCTCTGCAAGGGGGCGACAGGCACCTACACCACATGGCACGGCAATAGCGTGACGTGGCGGGTGTATGACCAAAGTGGCGCCCAAATATACCAGACTGATGCAATCTCTCTGTCTTTCGTTTTCGCTACTGCAGGCAATTACAGGATCGTGGCCTCAGGCAGCAACTATTGTGCAGACGCGGAGTATTTGGTCAAAGTATTGGACAATCCGCCCGCGCTGAACTCCACAAATGGTCCGCATGAGGCTTGTCCCAGAACCTCCATCCTGTTGAGCGGTACCCCCACCCACCCCAATTTCTATTTGGAGTGGGTACCCGCCTGTACCACGGCTACGCCATCCTTGGCAGAGGGGGACGAGGTGACCATCAGCTACGCCATAGAAATCTGCAACGTGGCAGTTTATCAGGTTGACAACGAGAACGGCTGCCGTTCCGAAGCCTACATCCATACGGTTCAGCCATTCACGCTTGCTCCGTCAGGATTTCCGACTTCTCTCACGAAATGTGCGGGCGAGACGTTCGTGCAGTCTGTACCGCTTCAGGACAATGTCCTGTATGAGTGGACCATATCGCCGGCCGGCGTGGCCTCCATACAAGGAGACCATCTCAGCAACAGTGTCAGCATTCTGGTCAACCATCTTGTCGGTAACCAGCCCGCCACGGCAACGGTGACCCTGAAACGCACCGACTGTACAGGTGTCCCCGATGTGGAGTCCTTCAAATTATACACCTTGGATGCCCCCGATCCCACCATTTCCTACACCACGCCGGTATGCCCGGGAGACAACGACTATTTTTCCGTAAATTCCCCGGCAGGAAATCCGTCGCAATACACCTGGCATATAGATGGCAATTCCATAGCGGGAACAAGCACATCCTATATGTTCACACAGTCCGGCACTCATCCCTTTACATTGGATTACCAGCCGTTTACCGTATGCCCGGCCATTGTGGTGACTGGAGCTGTGGAAGTGGTGGCGCCGCCGAAGGTGGTGCCCTACCTTGACGGGCAGAATTTATATGTGATTGCTTATCCCAACGCATCGTATCACTGGGAAATAGTTGGCGACCCGACCGTATTGTCCACCACCAATTATTGTCCCTATACCGTTACGAGCGCTTCATATTGCTGTACCGTCACCTACAACAACGCCCCCTACTGCTCAGCAACGGGATGTTTTACGAATCAGGTGATACCAGGAAGCGATTGCAACACGATGTCTGTTTCGTCGTCACCGCTCTCCTGCACCTCGGTCTCTGTCACCGCGTCTCCCCCTGGCAACGGAATTACGTCCTGGTCGGTTGTGCCCTCCTTAGCTGGTAACTCGATTACCCCAAACGGCAACACCGTCGTACTGGACTTTATCTATCCGGGAGTCTATACCGTGATTGCAGAAGCCACCGATAACGGGCAATGCTATCGCAAGGAGACGCAGGTGGTGATAGAGTGCGTGCCGGATTTCGCCCTCACCTATTCGTGCAACAACCCCGTCGCATTTGAGGACAAGACCCTCTGCCGGATAAGCGGATCCATCGTTTCCCGGGAGATTGAAGTGCTGGAAACGGGATACACAAACAGCAGTTTCAGTGGCAACACCATTCCTCTCAGCGCATTCCTATTGGGATCCACAAACCACGTCATTTACACCGTTACGCTGTCCAATGGTCTGGAATGCCAGGTTACGAAAACGATTTCGATTGACGCATTGCCCACTATCACCAGCTTGAATATCAGTCAAAATATTTGTGAAGATACACCCTACTGGTTTTCTGCGACGGCATACGGTTCGACATATAAATGGGTTTTCGGAGACGGAACGTATCTGTATGGAAATAATTTTTATCACACATTTACAAATAATTCTACTATAACACTATATGTTACTAATGCGGACGGTTGTACAACATTTCAGCCTCAGGATGTGACAGTTGTCAGCAACCAATTAAGTAACGTTTCTCTATTAAACGGAAACTCGCCCGCCTGTCCGGGCACTTTCATACCAATATATGTCACACCTAACTACCCGCAATGCACCTATTATTGGGAGTATTCCGTTACCGGGACCCAAAGCAACACCTACAACACCTATCAGACGGGGGATTACCATGTGCTTGTCACAAATTCCTATGGCTGCAAAAAGGAAGCCATGACAAACGTACGGTTTCTTAACGCCCCGACCGCCAGGATTACGGGCAAGACGGAGTACTGCATAGGCGAGAGGGTGAAGCTGAACGGGAACACGGGGGCAAACAACCAATATACTTGGACTATCACGGGACCGATGAACGACATTAAATATACACCAAACATCACGTTTGTTCCCACCATACCAGGCACTTATAGTGTCAATCTCACGGTCACCAGCGTTCCAGACGGCTGTTCGGATGTGGTCACCACCACAGTTATCGTACATTCCCAGCCTGCAGCCCCGCCTATCTCCTTCAACGGGGACGTATGCATCCATACACCGCCTGTCATTGTCCAGTCTAACAGCGGCCAGAGTCTGTTTTGGAGCAACGGTTTCCATGGGACTTCGGCCGAGTATTACACTCCGGGCTTCCTTTCGGCGCACTACCTTGATCCGATTACCGGCTGTCCGTCTGCCAAAGGCCAGCTGTTCATCCCACCCGCCCCAAACTATGCCGCGATCCTTACGGGCTGCTATGAGAAATGTGAGGACGAGCTGCCCGCAACACTTCCAGTGTATGGCCTCTATCCGTACTATGTTTACGAGGAAGCAGTCGATTCCATCCGTTGGAACTGGTATGAGGACTTTGGTTCGATTCTAAGCGGGACCAATATCTCCCCGAGCCTGCCCGTCAACACGTATGGCAGTTACTATTTGAGCACCCAATACAATAATGGCTGCATTGCCCAGTCCCCGACATTGAACATCAGCTCTAAAGACGCCTGCTCCTGCGACAGCATAAGGGTCACAGTGAGGAAAGATTGCGAGAAAGAGGGTTGCCGGCTGGTCTATCATCTGGCTGTGACCATCTGCAACGGCAGCACTACCCGTACGGCATATTTCAACCAACTCACCTGCAATCCCGGCAGCAATATTCTGTCCGTAAATACGCTGCCCGTCACGGTGCTCCCCGGCGGCTGCCAGACGATATACGTTGATCTCGCATTTCAGAACTTCGCGAGTTCATACGTGGCGTTCACGCTGTATGATCCTGAAAATGATTGCGAGGTCTCCTTCTCGGAATACTTTGACTGGACAGATTGTGTTGATGATGACTGTAAGATGTTACTGGATGACATGGCATTTTTGAAAGAATTGAGTAGCCCCCATCAAACATCCTGCTTCGATGTGCAGCTGGTTTTCCCTTCAGGCATTACCGGCCTCGTCGCATTGTGGAGCGATCCTCCTCAGATTCTCTCCTACACCTATACACCCTACACGAGCGTTGACGCATTGCTGATGCTGAACTACGGCCAGTTGACGCAGCTGGCGGCCAACCATGAAAATATCTGCATTCATGCCATCTTGTGTATTGAGGATGACTACCTGTGTCATGCGGAGATTTGTATTCCCGCGACTACGTTGCTGAATTTAATTCCCACAAACTTCCGACAGCTTCCAGACAATACCACGGCAGACACCGACTCCACCAGAAGTATGCGTTCCGGCACCGTCCTTCCCCAAGAGAACAAGCCCTATCTCGCCCCCAACCCCGCCCGTGACGAAGTGGCGGTGATGGGCATCGCCCCCGAGGAGGTGGCCGAGATCAACGTCCTCACCATGCAGGGTCGCCAGGTCGCGAGTTTCCGCAACGACCACCGCTTCAATGTCAGCTCAATAGCAAAGGCAGGCTATATCGTGCGGGTGGTGACGACCGAGGGGAAGGTGTATTATCTGAAATTAGTAAAACAGTAGAGACGTGTTATTAACGCGTCTCCACGTGTCACAACGCGTCTCTACAAGCTAACAGCCAAGAGCCAACAGCCAATATGGGATTAAAACGGAAAATTTCCTCGATAGGGGGTGCGAACGCTAAGACGCTGACGAAGAACTTCTCGGCGTTGGCGGTGCTGCAGGCGATGCGGTACCTCATCCCGTTCATCGTGCTGCCGTACGTGACCCCCATCATCGGGGTGACGCACTTCGGGGAGATCGCCGTCGCATACGCCATCGCGCTGATCTTCCAGACCGTCGTCAACTTCAGCTTCGACTTCATCGGTGCCCGCGACGTGGCCCGCAACCGCGAAGACATGGACAAGGTCTCCGAGATTGTCTCCACCATCCTCTGCGCTCGTATCGTCCTCTATGTCATCGCTTTCCTGCTGCTTGGCGGCATTGTGCTGGCCGTCCCGAAATTCCGCGAAATCTGGCTGCTGATCCTGATTTCCGTTGTCACCGCCTTCTTCTCGATGCACGTCTCCGAGTGGTTTTTCCAAGGCATTGAGAAGATGGAACACATCACCATCGTGAACGTGATTTCGCGGGTGGTCTATATCGTGCTGATTTTCACCTTTATAAAGGAGCGCGAAGATTATCTCCTGTACCCGATTTTCAACCTGCTCGGCTTCGTGATGGCTTCCATGTACTCGATTCTGATGATGACGCGGAAGTACAAGTGCCGACTCTTTATCCCGCCGTTTTCGAAGATTTTGGATAGCTTTAAAATCGGCAAGGACCTGTTTGTCAACCAGGTGTGCATGAGCCTTTGCGTCAACCTGCCCAATATTCTGTTGGGGACGATTTCCGGCTCCGTCGCTGCGGGATTGTATGATGCCGCTGGCAAGTTGCATAACGCCGGCAAGCACAGCATTGACGTGCTGAACCGCACCTTTTTCCCGTTCCTCTCGCGCCGCATGGATAAACACACGGGCTACCGTCGCATCAATTTCGTCTTTTCGCTGCTGTTGGCGGCACTGCTCTTCATCCTGGCCCCGTTCCTGATCCGGCTGCTCTATTCGGACGAGTTTCTGCCGGCGGTGCAGCTGCTCCGGATCCTCGCCGTGTCGGTCTTCTTCACGGGCATCAGCAGTGCCTACGGGGTGAACTACCTGTTGCTGGTCGGACAGGAGAAGCTGCTGCGCAACATCACCCTCACGGTCACGCTGTTGGGTGTGGTGCTCTTTGTGGTGCTGACCTATCTTTACAGCACAGTCGGCGCGGCGGTCGCGGTGGTTATCCTCAACGCCGCCTTCGCCCTTTCCTATTTCACCGCATCCCGGCATTGTGCCGTACCTGAAATCTCCGAAAAATGATGGGAAACCTTGTCGTCATTGTGATTTCCGCCGCTATCTTGGTGTGGCTTTGGTGGAAGGCCGACCGACCGTTGGCCGCCATTCTCACGCTGGCCTATCTGTTGCGGTTGCTGGTGCTGTATGTTGACATCTACCACCTTGTCCCGAACCCGTTTACCGGATCCGACACGGAGGAATTCGATATTGCCACGCTCGCTTTTCTGAATGGCGACGGCCCGATTAAGACCAGTTATACCTACGTGCTGGCTGTATTTTACCGTATTTTCGGGGATTGGGGTCGGTTTATGTCGCAGTTTTTCAACGTGCTGCTCTCTTTCGGGTCGGTTCTGCTGTTGAACTGGGCAATGTGCGTGGTTAGGGTGTCGCGCCGCATCCGGCTTTTCGGGCTGGCACTGCTCGCGATTATGCCAGCAACGGTCTGTCTGTCAGGCGTATTGCTGCGCGAGGCATGGATCCAGTTTTTCGTGATGCTCTCCGTCGCCGCCTTCGTCTATTGGTACGTGAAGGGCTCGCTTTGGGCGGTTCCAGTCGCAATGGCCGCCATCGTCTTAGCGATGCTGATGCATGTGGGTTGTGTGGGGATTATGGTTGTCTTGATGATTGGATTCTTGGTGTGTCGCACCTGGAAGACAGTTGGGGTTCGGACTTATCTCATTACGGCTGGTATGGCGGTTGTATTTCTGCTTCCGCTACTGCTATTCCCCCAGCTGTTTATCTACAAAATATCCCAAGCTGCCGCCACAGGTAACGCCCTCGATGTGGTGCCCGTGGTGGCCGGTTCCACCTATCTGCTGTGGATGCAGAAGTTGGGCGTCGGCGTTCGGCTGCTTCTCTCGCCAGTGCGGATGTTCTACTTGCTCTTTTCCCCGCTGCCCTTCGAGTGGCGCGAGCTCTCCGATGTGGTCGTTTTCTGTGTGGACAGCCTGTTTTATATCGTGCTGACAGTTATGATGTTCCTTCGTCCGCTGCTGGGCAAAACGGTTCAGCTGAAACGGTTTCTGATTTACGCCGTTTTGGTGGTGACTTTAATTTTCTCCATCGGCACTTCCAATGCTGGCACCGCCGTCCGCCACCGCGCCAAATTCCTCCCGGTGATGGTGTTGGCCGCGGCCGTGTCAATGCAGGAACGAAGAGAAGATGTGCGACCGAAATTTTCCTCATATTTTAGGAAGGGTGCCCGAAGGGCGGGGTAGTAATATAAATGATTGGCCGATAGGCCATCCTTAATACACAATGAACGGAAGAGAATTTTTTGAGAAACACGACGGCCTTGTCCGTTTTTTGGCGGGTGTGATGGCATTGCTCCCGAAAGGCTCCGTGTCCCGGATTTACTACCGGCACAACGGTCGCGGGAACCTTGCCGTGCTGATGCGATACCTCTGTCTGAAGGTCTCTGCGAAGCGTGCCGGCAAAAACATCGGCATCATGGACCACGTTTATCTGCACCATTGGGAGAACTTGGAGATCGGCGACAACGTCTCCATCCACGAGCAGTGCAACATCAATGCGTTCGGGGGTGTGCGCATCGGCGACAATGTCTCCATCTCACATGGGGTCTCCATTGTGAGCTTCAACCATACTTGGGCGGACGAAAACACGTCAATCAAATACAATCCGTCCGAACCGGGTGCCATCGTAATCGGCAACGACGTGTGGGTAGGTTGCGGCGCCCGTATCCTCGCTGGCGTGACTATTGGTGAGCGGTCGGTGATTGCCGCCGGTGCCGTGGTGACCCGCGACTGTGAGCCCCACGGGGTGTATGCTGGGGTGCCCGCGAAACTGGTGAAACGGATATGAGACTTCTATGAACAACATTCTGATATTAACAAACAGTATGATAGGGCTGTACGCCTTCCGGAAGGAGGTCGTCAGCGCGATTATGGAGAGCGGTTATCGGGTCTGGATTGCCAGTCCTGACGATGACGACGCGAAGTATGCCTATTTCAAGGAGTTGGGCTGCAAGATGGTGGAGGCACCGCTGGATCGACGCGGCACCAACCCTTTGCGCGACTTGGCACTGTTACGTTTCTACCGCAGACTGTTGCGTGAGGTGAGGCCCGTCGCGGTGCTGACTTACACGATCAAGCCGAATGTCTATGGCGGCATTGCGGCACGTTGGGCGAAGGTCCCGCAGCTGGCCAACATCACTGGATTGGGCACTGCCATCGAGAATCCAGGTCCGCTGCAGAAGATGACCATCGCGATGTACCGTTTCGGTTTGAAACGAGCCCAAACGGTTTTCTATCAAAATGTTACGATAAAGGAGTTTTGTAAGGATAATAAGATTGGCCGTCATGGGGTGTTGCTTCCCGGCAGTGGCGTGAACCTCGAATGGCATGCCCTTCAGCCCTATCCGTCGCAGGATAGCCCGGTGCGGTTTCTGTTCATCGCTCGGATGATGCGCGACAAGGGCACGGATGAGTTCTTGGAGATGGCCGCAACGGTCAAATCGACCCATCCGCAGGTGGAATTCCATATTCTCGGCCCTTGCGAGGACGACTACGAGGCGCGGGTCGCGGAGGCTCATGCCCGCGGCACGGTCGTGTGGCATGATTACGTGTCCGATGTGCGCCCGTATATGCGCGAGGCTTGGTGTACCGTGCATCCCTCTTACCACGAGGGCATGGCCAACGTGCTGTTGGAGTCTGCTGCCGCTGGCCGCCCGGTGATCACCACGGACGTGCCCGGCTGCCGAGAGGCGGTTGAGGACGGCGTGACCGGCCTTCTCTGTCCCGCCCGCAACGCTTCCGCCCTGACCGCAGCGGTGGAACGCTTCCTCGAACTTCCGTATGAACAGAAAGTGCGGATGGGAATCGCGGGGCGTGAGAAGATGCAGAAGGAGTTCGACAGGGAAATTGTGGTGAAAGCGTATTTGGAAGAAATAAACAACGTGCTGTAGCCGGCACGAGGTTCCGCGAGCTCCTATCGTCGCTCTGCGGAATGGAGGTTAATAATAATGTATAAGAAATATACTAAAAGATTGATTGATGTTGTTGTGGCTGCAGTGGCCCTGCTGTTAATCGGTTGGCTGTTGCTGCTGGTCGCCGCATTCCTGCACTTCGCCAACAAGGGTGCGGGCGCATTCTTCTTGCAGGAACGGCCTGGGAAGGACGGCAAGATCTTCAGAATCATCAAGTTCAAGACTATGACCGATGAGCGCGATGCGGAAGGGAACTTGCTTCCCGACGAACAGCGGCTGACGAGGGTAGGGCGTTTTGTGCGATCCACCTCCATTGACGAGCTGCCGCAGCTGCTGAACGTGCTCAAGGGCGATATGTCGCTGATTGGGCCGCGACCGCTGTTGGTGCAGTATCTGCCGCTCTATACGCCCGAGCAGATGCGTCGCCACGAGGTTCGTCCCGGCATTACCGGCTGGGCGCAGGTGCATGGTCGCAACGCCATCTCCTGGCAGGAAAAGTTTAAACTTGATGTGTGGTATGTCAATCATTGTACGTTGGGGACGGATTTGAAGGTTGTCTGGCTGACGTTTGTGAATGTTTTGAAGCGTCGGGACATCAATTCCGCCACATCCGCGACAATGGAAGTGTTTACTGGAAATAATTGAGAATATGTATTTATACGGAGCAAGTGGGCATGGAAAGGTGGTTCGGGACATTGTGGAAGCCCAAGGAGAGAGCGTGAGCGCCTTTGTGGATGACAACCGCGAGCTGTCGCAACTGGACGGCACGCCGGTGGTGCATCATTCGGAGGAACTCTCGCCGATGATTGTCAGCATTGGGGAGAACGAAACCCGGAAGAAGATCGCCGAGCGGCTGTCCTGCCGCTTCGGAACCGCCATACATCCGTCGGCGGTGGTGTCCCCGTCCGCGAAAATAGGAGAGGGGACCGTGGTGATGCCCGGTGCAATCGTCAATGCGGGCGCGGTGATCGGGAAACATTGCATCGTCAACACCGGTGCCTCCATTGACCATGAATGTGTGCTTGGTGATTACTGCCATGTTGCGCCCCACGCCTCCCTCTGTGGACAAGTGAGCTTGGGAGAAGGTACCTTGATTGGGGTGGGCGCCTCTGTCCTCCCGTGTGTGCATGTCGGCGACTGGAGTGTCATCGGGGCCGGCGCGGTGGTCATCCGCGACATCCCTGCCGGAACAACCGCCGTGGGGGTGCCCGCAAGAATTTTATAGGAGGATGCGCTTCTAATAGCATCGAATGTGATTTTTTTCTTTAGATAATAAATGGAATAATATAACAACAATATGAATGAAAGAAAGCGAATATTCCTCTGTCTTGCGCGTATGAGCGAGGCGGGTTTGGAGGAACAATATGTGAGAGAGGCTTTTGAGACCCATTGGGTGGCACCGCTGGGCCCGAACGTGGATGCGTTCGAGGCACTGTTAGACCACTATGTGGGTTGCGGGAAGAAGACGGTGGCGCTCTCGTCGGGCACCGCCGCCGTACACCTCGCTCTCATCGCCTGCGGAGTATGCCCGGGCGATGAGGTGATCGTGCAGTCGTTCACCTTCTGCGCTTCCTCAAATCCGGTCTCCTACCTCGGCGCAACGCCAGTCTTCGTCGATTCGGAGCCGCATTCCTGGAACATGGATCCTGCTCTGTTGGAGGCCGCCATCGAGGACCGCATCCGGCAGACGGGCCGCAAACCGAAGGCCATTGTGCCGGTTGCGCTCTACGGAATGCCCTATAACCTCCCCGAAATCATGAAGATAGCAGTCAAATACGGCATTCCCGTCATCGAGGATGCGGCCGAGGGTTTCGGTTCGCGCTTCAACGGGCAGGTGCTGGGCACTTTCGGCGATTACGGCATCCTGAGCTTCAACGGCAACAAGATGATCACCACCTCCGGCGGTGGCGCGCTGATTTGTCCTGACGATAAGACCCACCACGACATCATGTTCTACGCCACACAGGCGCGGGAGGCCTATCCCTACTACCATCACGAGCAGATTGGCTACAACTACCGCATGAGCAACATCTGCGCCGGCATCGGTCGCGGGCAGATGACCGTCTTGGAAGACCATATCGCCCATCACAAGCATATCAACAAGCTGTATAAGAGTTTGTTAGGAGGTGTTGATGGTATTACCGTGCATGAAAATCCTTCCGAGGAATACGACAGCAACTTCTGGCTCACGAACATCCTGCTCGATTCCGACCTGCATGTTGCGGGCGAGGGGGAAGCTTACCAAGCGACGGTCGTGGCTTGCGTGGGCGGCGCGGGAAACGTGTTGCACACCCCCGACGACCTGCACACCGACTGCGAGCCGAATCCGAATGTGGAAGCTATGCGTATCTTCTTGGATAAGAACGAAATAGAGGCTCGCCCGTTGTGGAAGCCGATGCACAAGCAACCCGTTTTCGCCAATTGTCCCGCCTATACGAACGGCGTTTCCGAATCCCTCTTCAAACGCGGCCTCTGCCTCCCCAGCGGTCCTTACGTCTCCGAAGATGATGTCCGCTACATCGTCTCTTGCATCAAAAACGCCCTAACCGTGTAACCGTCTAACCGTGTAACCCATTCATTATGGCTGGAATGATTAACAAATTGGCGAGGAAGACCTCGGATTTCGTCGATTCGAAGGTCATTTTCGCGACGGACTGCTTCCTCTCGGTGCTCTCCTCCCTGTTTGCGCTCTTAGCGTTGGGATTCGTCAGGGGGTCGTTCTATCAGTCGGGGCGGTTTGCGCTGCTTTGGCTGCCGACGGCCTTTGTCGCGACGGTGGTGGCAATGCTCATCTTCAAGGGACATAAGCTTATCATTCGACATCTCTCGGCCAAGGATCTGCTCTGTTTCGTCAAGGAAACGCTGCTCAAGGTGCTGATTATGACCGTGGTGATGCTGATTTATTACCATACCCTCTACGACGGGCTGCTCATCGCGCTCGTCACCGACTTCCTTTTCACGCTCTTCCTTTGGGTCTTCATCCGTATCGTCATGGTGGCCATCTATCAGCTTTACCAGACGAAACGCCGCGAGGACAAAATGACCCAGCGCGTGCTCGTCTATGGTGTCAGCGACAAATCCACCTCGGCGGTCATGCGTTTCCAGAACTCCGCGCATTACAATATCATCGGATTCCTCTCCAAGAAGCCGCAGCCGCGGAACCTGCTGCTCTATAACCTGCCGGTGTTCACCTACAAAGACGATGAGCATCTGGCGCGGATTCTCAGCGACTACAGCATTGATGCCATCCTTTTCACCACCGAGGCCGACGCCCGCTGGGAGCGCGACGGGGTGCTGAAACAGTGTCTCGACAACCATGTGCGTCCGCTTATCACCCCCGCTATCAACGAGTTGAACGGCGGTGATTTGCGTCCGGCGATTCGTAAGGTGAAGATTGAGGACCTGTTAGGTCGCGACGAAATCACCATCTCCATGGATGCGGTGATCGCCAATTTCAAGGACAAGGTGGTGATGGTGACGGGAGCTGCGGGCTCCATCGGATCGGAACTCTGCCGTCAGTTAGCCAGCTTCGGCATCCGCAAGCTCATCCTTTTCGACAATGCTGAGACCCCGATGCACAACATCCGTCTGGAATTGGAAGAGAAATTCCCCGAGCTGTCGTTTGTGCCCTTTATCGGCGACGTGCGGCAGCCGCCCCGCCTCGATTTCGCCTTCCGCGAGCATCATCCCCAGGTGGTCTTCCATGCCGCCGCCTACAAGCACGTGCCGCTCATGGAGGAGAATCCCTGCGAGGCCATGCTGGTGAACGTTTTCGGCACGCACAACGTGGCCGACAAGTGCATCGAATACGGGGTGGAGAAGATGGTGATGATTTCCACCGACAAGGCCGTGAACCCCACCAACGTGATGGGCTGCACCAAGCGCCTTGCCGAGATTTACGTGCAGTCGTTAGGGTTGGCGGTGGAACGCGGCGAGGTTAAAGGCAAGACCTCCTTCGTAACCACTCGTTTTGGCAACGTGCTGGGTTCCAATGGATCCGTGATTCCGCGTTTCCGTGAGCAGATTGAGAAAGGTGGTCCTGTTACGGTCACCCATCCCGACATCACCCGCTTTTTCATGACCATCCCCGAAGCCTGCCGTCTGGTGATGGAGGCCGCCACCTTCAGCACCGGCACCCAGATTTTCGTCTTCGACATGGGTGAGCCGGTGAAAATCGACGACCTCGCCAAGCGCATGATTGGGCTCGCGGGTCTGCGCGTGGGGGTCGATATCCAGATTGAATATACAGGCCTGCGCCCCGGCGAGAAGCTCTACGAGGAGGTGCTCTCCAACACCGAGAACACCATGGAAACCTCCCACGACCGCATTTTCGTGGCCAAAGTCCGCGAATACGCCTACTCCGATGCGCTGAAGAGCATCAAGGAGATGGAAGACCTCTCCGTGGTGGTCAACATCCCCGACATGGTGAAGAAGATGAAGGCCTTCGTGCCGGAGTTTATCAGCCGGAATTCCGTGTTTGAGCAGTATGACCGGTGAGACGGTTACACGGTTACACGGTTAGACGGTTACACGGTTATATGGTTGTTTGTTAGTCGGTTAAGCAGTTAAACGACAATATTCTTACAAAAAAAATATCGCATTGGTAAAACGGTGCGATATTTTTTTTTATCTTTGCCGTCAGATGTAAAATGATGTAAATTTGATGGTGTGTATTTACAAACGTGCTGATAATCAGATAAATACTCCCCCATGTCTCTCAATTATTGACAAATAATGGGGTTGTAGAGACGCAAAATATTGCGTCTCCGTTGCGCACAACGTCTCTACACCGCGCATCTACCATTTCCCCGTTTTATATATTATGTCACCGGCACCTGCCTTTCTCCAAAGGCGGGCAATAGGTATTTTTGTTGATTTATAATTATTAACGATATGAAACATTTTTCCACCAGTATTTTATTTTTGGCCTGTATGGCCGTTGCGACGCTCCATGCGCAGACGGTGCCGGAGACCGTGCACGGTTTCAACGCGGGCAGCGCAACCGAGAACCACATCTCCGCGGTTGTCGGGCAGCCGTTCGATGCGGTCTTTGCCGGCGGCGGCTACGAGGTGGCCGAGGGCGTGACCCAGGCGCAGCTGAAGCAGGAGCATTACACCGCCACGGTAAATGAGGGCGAAGGCTACAACGACCACGGCTTCAACTATCCGACCACCACGTCGGTGGGTACCTACAACGACAGCCGTTATGAGGTGCATGCCACGCAGGAGGGCTATGACCTCTTCACCACTCTCCTCCTCAAGGTGCTGAAGGTGGTGAACTGTGGCGAAATCGTCTATGACGGCGACAACAATCCTTACTCGACGGTGGCCGTGGCCAACTACTGCTGGACGCAGCAGAACCTGAAGGCGACGCACTATCCTGACGGTACCACCGAGGTCCCCGATGCGATGGCCTACCAGACATCCTCGCACCCCGATGCCGACGCGAACGTGACCACCTATGGCCGCCTCTACACGTGGGCCTCCGCGGTGAATGCCGATGCCGACGGCCATATCACCCCGGTGGACGGCTACGTGCAGGGCATCTGTCCCGACGGCTGGCACATCCCGACGGCAACCGAGATGGCCGCTTTGAAGGCTCTCCCTGCCGAGGAAATCCGCACCGCCGAACTCTGGAACGCTCCCAATAACAACACCAACAGCACCGACTTTACGGCGCTCCCCGCTGGTAAGTACAACGGCGCCCTGACCCGCTACGAGGGCCTCGGCTCCCAAACCGACTGGTGGACCATGGCTGATGCCCCCACCGCTAACACTTCTCCCTCTTCCACTTCTGTCGTCTATTACTGCGACGAACCCATCGATGGTAACTCTAGTGCGAACGACGGATTGAGCGTCCGTTGTGTCAAGAACGAATAATTAAGGATACTACCTTAAGCAGCCTCGAAGAGGCAAAACGCGCGAAGCGCAAATAACACCATACAAGCGAAGCGCAGTGTGGTGACGATCAAGAGAGGCCAGCCTCGAAGAGGCGACACGCGCGAAGCGCAAATAA
>CAJOKR010000040.1 GCA_905235135.1 uncultured Bacteroidales bacterium | reverse complement strand
TCGCCTCGGCGGAGTAGGCTTCGCTGTCGATCTTCCACATGTAGCCGGGCGTGCCGTTGGAGGCGGAGGCGGTGATGGTGGCGGTGCCGCCGTGGCAGGCGATGTCGGTGTGGGTTTCGGAAAGTGCGAGCTCTTGGGGTTCGGAGAGGTTCACGGTGACGGACTTCTCGGCGCCGCAGTGGTCCTTGACCCAGAGGGTGTGCTGTCCGGCGGTGACGTTGGTGAAGTCGTGTCGCCTCGGCGGAGTAGGCTTCGCTGTCGATCTTCCACATGTAGCCGGGCGTGCCGTTGGAGGCGGAGGCGGTGATGGTGGCGGTGCCGCCGTGGCAGGTGATGGCGGTGTGGTTCTCGGAAAGTGCGAGCTCTTGGGGAACAAAAACTGTGACCGTGTCCACTCTCGCACATCCCCCTGCCGGCGTTACTGTCACCGTGTAGGTCGTCGTCGTGCTTGGGCTGACCGTGATGCTGCTGTTGGTAGAGTCAGTGCCCCAATTGCATCCTTCGCATCCCCATACATACGCGCAATTCACACTTTTTGTCCCCACATAGTCCAAGAACGCCCTCGTGTCGTATCCGCTCCCATTGTTCACCGTCTCGATGGTGATGGTCGAGGCGACGGAGGCGCCGTCGAAGAGCAGGGAGTAGTCGCGGTAGGCGTCGGTGCCGGGCCAGTGGTAGGCGGGGTCGGTGTCGAAGAATTTGATCTGTTCCGCGGGCTGGCCTTTGTCCACCACCACGTTCACCCGAGTTTTCTTAGGGGTAGAGCTGCTGGTGGGTTCCGTGCCCCAGCCCTTGGCCCGTACCAGCACGGAGAAGGGGTTGGAGAGGTCCCGGGGGGCGGAGGTCATGCTGCCCGTCTGCCCGTCGATGCCCAACTTCACCTTCCCGCCGGCGGGGAACACCTTCGAGCGGGTGGGGAAGTCCGACAGCGCGGTCACGTACGCGGGGTAGGCGTCCACCTCCTGGTTCTCCGGACCGTAGTAGGTCTCCCCGCCGATGGTGTGACTGTGGGAGTGCCACGTGTCGCCCCCTAAGTCTATCGTGCTGAAGTCTAGTGACAACGGGGCGTTGGAAAGGGTAGTGTTAGTGTTAGTGCTAGTGATAGGAGGAGTACACCCGGCTTCCAGCGTGATTGTTCCGCCTTGGCAGACGGTTTCGGAATGAGTTTCTCCTTGGATTGGTGTCGCCATATTGTCACTCAATACAATCTCCCAGTCGAAAAGGTAACCAACGCCGTATTCTGCATTTGCATTAATGATTTCGATGTACCAATTACCCGACAGGGGACATCCGGTAAGTGAATCCAAAGATTGTTCAGGTAGGTAGTAAGTAGTGTCATTTTGATCATCAGAAATGGATTTATTAAAGGTATTATCATCGTCAAAGTTTCCTAAATCATAGATATGCTCAGTTGCTTGATTGCTCCAGAAGTAATCCCACCCTGATCCGTCATAATCATCCATTGAAAGAGTACAAGAACTTGCGTAGGCATCATCAGAAGGTTGACCAAAATTATAATAATCATAAAAAGGGGTGGCGGTGGATCCTTGCCAACCGTATCCATTAGCGGGAATAAGGTTAGATCCACAGCTAGGAACAATATCTTCTTCTGGGTCATCGTGTGAATTGCAATTGAGTATTATTGCGGATTGATTGTTAGGACATACGATTCTAATGAATAGTTCGTCGGCACCTGCATATGCAATATTTAATCGAATGTAGTCAATGTCACCATCATGGATAATAGTGTTCGCATCTGCATTTGGAAATTGAATAGGGGAGGGTACACTACAACCGCATCCATCGCTGCTGCTGCTTCCCATAGGTATTAAAGTGGGTGCGGCAGGAGCTGTTTGTGGTACGCATTGCGCCTTTACCGCAATCACAGACATGAAAGTGAACAGCACAACCAAGGCTGTACGAAGGGTTCCGAAGGTAGTAGATTTATAATTCATTGATACGTATATACTTAATGATAAATTCAAATTCGATTCGGCATGTTGGCCGAAACGGCAAAAATACGTAAAATATGTATAGAATATACCATATATATGAACTTTCATTTTGTTTTCCTTTTTGTTAGTAACTTGTTTTCTGGCGGCAAAGATACGCATTTTTCGAATACCGACGAATGAGGTTGTAAATATTTTTTTTTTTTTTGAAAATAGTTTTTAACAATTAACTGTTAAGAAGTGAGTGATCAGTGAACTGTGAACTGTGAACGGCGTGTCGGAATGTTCTCGCAAAAAATCCAAATCCCATATTGCGACCATAGATTTGGACGTTATTATATCTGTTTTTGTCCAAATGTATGTTTTATGATATGGATTTGGACATTTTGCGTTTTTGTGATTCGGTAAAAAGTGTATCTTTGCCGCCGTATTGTAACAACAGAAAAATGGACAAACTGATTGGACGCGAACGGGAATGCGAGGAACTGGAATGGGCTGTGAAATCCCAACGGTCGGAGCTGGTCATCCTTTATGGGCGGCGGCGTGTGGGAAAGACATTCCTTGTTCGCCGTTTCTTTGACGACACCTACAGCTTCCATTATGTAGGAGCGCACAAACAGAAAAAAAAGCAGCAATTGCAGAACTTTAAGGAGGCGTTGGAACGCTTTTCGAACAATAAGGATATTCCTCCAATCACCAGCTGGCGCGAGGCATTCCACCAGCTGGCCGATTATCTCGGCAATTGCTCCGACGATAGGAAAATCGTCTTCTTTGACGAGATGCCATGGATGGATACCAAAGGTGGTGAATTTGTGGAGGAACTGGAGTACTTTTGGGCCAACTGGGTACAGAATCGCGACGATATTGTGTTCATCGCCTGCGGCAGCGCCACCAGTTGGATGAAAGAAAAACTTGAAGAGAATCAGGGCGGGTTGCATAACCGCATCACGCACAGAATCTATTTGCGTCCGTTTTACCTGAACGAATGCAAAATTTATCTCGAAGAACATGGCTTCGAATGGAGCGACTACCAGATTCTGCAATGCTACATGATTTTTGGCGGCGTACCTTATTACCTTAGCCTGCTTCGCCCTTACCTCAGTTTGCCAGAAAATGTGGATGCACTGATTTTCAGGCGCGGAGGCGACTTGTCCGACGAGTTTAAGGAACTCTACAACGCCCTGTTTTCGAAGGCAGATCGTTATGTTTCTATTGTGAAGTTGCTTGCAAAAAAACGGGAGGGGTTTACCCGCAACGAGATAGAAACAGCAACGGGTTTCAGTGGTGGTGGTCTTACGAAAATGCTCGACAACTTGGAACGCTGTGACTTTATTGTATCGTATGCCCAATTCGGCAATAAGGCAAAAATGACTCTCTACCGCTTGGCCGACTTCTACACGTTGTTCTATTTCCGTTATGTGGAGGATAATCGAAGCAAGGACGAACAGTTCTGGCTGCACCATCACACTGATCGAAATGTGGAATCGTGGGAGGGGTTTACTTTTGAGGAGATATGCCTGCGCCATTTGCTCCATATCAAGTACGGTCTTGGAATATCTGGAATAGCCACTGAGTCTTCGTCGTGGCGGTTTGTGCCGAAAAAAGGAGATCCCCGTGGCGGAGCCCAAATTGATTTGGTCATCAAGCGTGCAGATCGAATCATTCACCTTGTGGAGATGAAGTTTTCGGAGACCCCTTTCAACATCACCAAAGAATACGAAGATAGGTTGCAACAGCGTAAGGCACTTTTTATTGAGGTCACAGAAACAACTCATAACGTGGTTCATACCTTCATCACACCTTCGGGCGTATCACGTGGCATCCATTCGTCATTCATCCATAGTCAGTTGACGGCTAAACATTTATTCTCCAGCTTGACGTAATGCATATCACAAAAAAACTGTATCTTTGCCACATGATAATTGATAATGCGTGTCAGGTACATACAACCATACAGTTCACTGTTCACTGATCACAATATTAAATGAAAGCGGTGATATTCGATCTTGACGGGACTCTCTACGACAAGGCGGGGTTGGCGCGGCGGCTGGTGTGGAGCCAGCTGCGGCGGGGGAAGCTGTCGCTGCTCAAGCGGGAACGCGAGGTGCGGAAAGCCCTGCGGGGATACCATTTCAAGAGCGAGGAGGCTTTCTACAAGGTTTTCTTCAAGCAGTTTTCCCACCCCGAGCAGGCCCGCAGGTGGTACTTCGAAGAGTACATGCCTGACATGGTGGCCATCCTCCGCAAACACTACCGGATCGCCTCGTGGGTGGAGTCCCAAATGTTAGAGCTGCGCGCAAATGGCAAGAAAATAGCCGTCTTTTCCGATTACGGATTTGTGCAGAAGAAACTCGAAGCTATCGGATTCCGCCTTTCCTGGGCCGACTACCTCTTCGACGCTCCCTCTCTCGGTGGCCTCAAACCCTGCAAGGAATCGTTCGTGAAAATCTGCCGTGAGATGGGTATGAAACCGTCTGATTGTCTGATGGTTGGCGACCGCAAAGACACAGACGGGAAGGGCGCCCGATCCGTTGGGATGGCGTTTGTTCAGGTTATAGATGGAAGATGGAAGAGGGAAGAGGGAAGATGTGAGAGGGAAGAGGGAAGATGTGAGAGGGAAGAGGGAAGAGGTGAGACTTTGATTTAAAAATCAGAATTGACCTCCAGGGTTTCGACCTTGGAGTTTTTTCCGTCTATATACGAGATGACCACTGGCGAGGTGCTGTGGTAGCTGCATTTGGAGAGGATGATGGTGTTCGACATTTGGGTTGTTGTGTCGGTGTCGGTCTGCCATTTGGAGTAGTCCGAAGTGTATTTCACATAGACGGGCTCGTCCTTGATATTGTTGACCTCCTGTGCGATTTCGCCGTATTTGTCGGACAGGCGTCCTTGCAGGTCGGGGTAGGTGAACTGTGTGCTCAGGCTGAAAAAGACATCCACCTTATAGACGAGGTGAGTCTTGGCGGCGGAGCGGATTTCCAATTTCACGCGTTCGCCCGCGAAGGTGCCCTTCATCACCGTGTAGTTCGGCTTTGTGTGGTTCACATCCTCCACAAATCCCTTGCCTTTCAGCTTGGAGACGAACGTGGACATGGTGCTGTTCATGCCGATGCCGAGGAACTTCATCGGCTGCGTCTGCGCCGAACAGAAGGCGACAGCGATGATAAGCAAGAAAATGGTCAATATCTTTTTCATAATAGGTATCGATTAACGTTCAGGTTTAAAGTTTAAAGTCCCAAGATTCAGGATTCAAGATTCAAGTTTCAAGTTTCAAGATTCAAGTCGTAAGTCTTAAGTCTTAAGTCTTAAGTCTCACGTCTTCCATCTTCCATCTTCCATCTTCCATCTAAAACAACAGATACAAATTCACCGGCAGCAGATGTTGCTCTTTCTCCATAGCGTCGGTGCTGAGGGAGAAGATGCGGAGGTCTTTGCCGAAACGGGAGGCTTGGCCTTTTTCGGAAAGCTGGTTGAACCAGAAGGGGGTGCTTTCCTCGTTGAAAATCACAAATTTTAGTATGGAGGAAGAGGAAACCGCTTCATCCACAAAAGGATACAATCTGTTTTTGGTTAACGTGCCTGCGGATTTGAGGCTGTTCAGGTATGTGGTCAAGGCCTCTTTGGATTCCGCGAAGACGAGCGCATTGTCCTTTTCCACAAACCAAGTGGCCGAGTCAGGCGCAAAGGTTTTCAGCAGGGGTAGGGGAGACGTCGGGGTCTGGAAGAAGCCGTCGGGATGGGCATTCCGGGCGGAATCGGCCTTTGCGGCATCCTGGTAGAAGATTTCCAAAGCACTCTTTTCGCTATTCGGCAGCAGGATGGCGTAGTGGTAGTCGGTGGAGTCGCCGTGCAGGTTGAAGTACCCGATTTCGGAAGGGGCGAGCTCTTTCACCGTCTGCCGGTCGTGGAACAGCCTCTTCAGGTTGAAATCGCGGGCGTTGCGGATTTCCAGATGCGAATACCAATTGACGTTGGCCGGATAGATGTCGGCGAGCTCCATCTCGCCGTCCGCCTTCTTCACTTGCAACTCAAAATCCTCATTATTGGCCTTTTCAACCATCGTATAACCCGACAGGATCATCTCATTTCCCGAGAATCGCAGCTGCAACGCCGTCCAGCCCGACTCTTTCAGACAGTCGGAGAGCTTTTTCGACAAATCCTCCGTCAGGAAGCTGGAAAGGTAGGGCGTGTAACTCCTCGGGTTGATAATCAGCCAGTTCTGCTTGCGATTTTTCTCCGTAAGGTTGTACATCTCCTTGAACTGCTTGTCGGAGAGCAGGTTCTTCGGGTGGCTGTGCTGCACGATGGCGCGTTTCAGCAGCTCGATGTCCGGCGAGATGGAGATGATGTGGTTGAAATAGACGAACTTCATGCTTTTGAAGTTGGTGCCGTAGGTGTAGATGCGGTTGTTCTCAAAAGCGGTGTAGTTGTTAGGGTCGATGCTGAGGGCACGCAAAAGCCGTTTGAAGGCCGCCTTGTCGGCGTGCATGTTGAAGAGCACGCTGACGCCGTTGTCGGTGGTGTGCCCCGAGACGGTGAGGTCGTACTCCCCGGCGGGCAGCTTCCTGCGCATGGTCTCGTAGGCGGGCATCGCGTCCATGACGAAGAGCTCGTTCATGTAAGGCACCACCCTTGCCGAGCCGGCAACGAACCCGTCGTTGTCGTTCAGGGCGAAGATGAACGCCGCGTCCGTCGGGATGGCCTCTATCAGCTCCGATTTCTCCTGCCGGAAGAAATTGTAATAGAAAAAGACGCCCACCCCGGCGAGGATGACAGCGAGTATGGTGATCCAGATGACCCAGGGACGGGTTTCGCGTGCGTAGTTTCTCATAGGTTTAAGGTTTAAGGTTTAGGGTTTAAGGTTTAGGGTTTAAGGTTTAAGGTTTAAGGGTTAAGGTTTAAGGGTTAAGGTTTAAGGGTTAAGGTTTAAGGTTTAAGGTTTAAGGGTTAAGGTTTAAGGGTTAAGGTTTAAGGTTTAAGGTTTAAGGTTTAAGGTTTAAGGTTTAAGGTTTAAGGTTTAAGGTTTAAGGTTTAAGGTTTAAGGTTTAAGGGTTAAGGTTTAAGGGTTACGCGGTTACACGGTTAATGGTTGATGTAGAGACGCAATGCATTGCGTCTCTACAATTGGGGATTATTGGTTATCGGTTTGTTCGGCGGCGGATTCCTCGGTCTGAGGTTCTTCGAGGTCAACCAAACCGTGTTCCACGAGGATGTTGTACCAGGTGAAGACCTTCTTCATGTTGGAGACATAGACGCGTTCGCGGTCGTATTCGGGGAGAATTTCGGCGAAATAGGCCTTGATGGCGTTGTTGTCTTTGGGCATCTCCATCTTCTTGCCGTCCTCTTTTTTGTAGATGTTCTGGAAAACAGTCTGCAGCGGCACCTCGTCGGTGTCGGTGAAGATGGCGATGTTGTCGAGGGTGGCCACGCCGTCGTTGGAGAAGGCGGGGAACCGCTTGCCGTCATCTAACCCCTCCACGATGAAGCTGTTGGGGGTTCTGGAAAGGAATTTGAACAGGCCTCCTTTGCCTGTGATGGATAGGATTTTACTTAAGTCCATTTGTTTTTACGTTTTTTATAAGGTTAATAATTGTTGTTGTTTCAAGTTTCAAGTTTCAAGATTCAGGATTCAAGATTCAGGATTCAAGTTTCAAGTTTCAAGTCAGAATGTCAATGGTCATAATATTCGAACGAGCGTTGTTTGACGTAAACGATCTGGCCGTCGATGGCGCAGACCTCGGTTTGCCAGTTCTTGTTGGCGTCGTAGTTGAAGAAGTAGTGGAATTCCTTGACGTGGTGAAGCTTGTCCTCGTAGATGACCTTGCGCACGCGGCCGTCCTGGGCGTATTCCGTGTAGGTGTATTCAATCATCTGGTTTCCAGCCTTATAAACGCAGCGGTTGACCTCGTCGCCGTAGTTGTCGTATTCAATTTTGGCGGTCTTGAAAGGTTTGCCGTCGGGCTCGTATTCAGTGATCTGCGTCACCAACCCCTGCTCGTTGAACTTGTTTTCGGTAACCGTCTGTAAATCACCGAATTTCTGTACCGTGCGAATCGCATTTCCGATGCCGTCGGTGGTGTGCGTGAACGACATCACAAGGCTGTCGCCCTGATAGATCTGCTCGCCGACGAGGAATCCGTTGCGGTCGTAGGTGTAGATGCCGTGGGTGATGAGCGTGCTGTCGGGGCCATATTCCTCCCAACCCGTGATGTGGGCTTTGTCGTCGTAGGTGTAGGTGCGGCTGTACGCATCGCCGATGTGCGCGTGCTTGACGAATTCTAACAGGTAGCCATCGGAGGTGTACCGCTGGCTCGAACTGCTATAGTCGGGCACATCGCACAGCGAATCGCACGCGGCCATCAGCTTCTTCAGGTCCGCCGTGTCCTTCACCGGCAGGGAATCCCCCTGCACATAGAAGGTCTCCGTTTCCAACGTCTTGACCTTCCCGAAGATGTGGTTTCGTTGCAGGTGGCTTTTCTCGATGTCGGGGGTGATGACGATGGGTTCCGGTTTTTTTCGGCAACCAGCGGCAATCGTCATCAGAAGGATGGCGAAAACAAGGAATTGATATCGGGATTTGGGCATCTGCGATTATGGTGAATTGTAGGGGCGAATAATCATTCGCCCCTACAGAACGGGTTAAAACATAGATTCAATAAGGTTGTCATCTGCCATATTCGGCAACGTCACATGCAACTCGGGACACGCCGCCATCGCGCGTTTGATGGCGAAGAGGGCGCCGTCGTTGCGGGCCCAGGCGCGGCGCGAGATGCCGTTGTTCACGTCCCAGAAGAGCATCGAGCGCAGACGGCGGTCGCTGTCGTCGCTGCCGTCGAGCACCATGCCGAAGCCGCCGTTGATGACCTCGCCCCAGCCGACGCCGCCGCCGTTGTGGATGCTCACCCACGTGGCGCCGCGAAAACCGTCGCCGATGACGTTCTGCACGGCCATGTCGGCGCAGAAACTGCTGCCGTCGTAGATGTTGGAGGTTTCGCGGAACGGGGAGTCGGTACCGCTCACGTCGTGGTGGTCACGGCCGAGCACCACCGGAGCCGACAGTCTGCCGTCACGCACCGCCTTGTTGAATTCGGCGGCGATCTTCGTGCGACCCTCACAGTCGGCGTACAGGATACGGGCTTGGGAACCCACCACCAGGTGGTTCTCGTTGGCACCCTTGATCCAGGTGATATTGTCGCGCATCTGCTGGGAAATCTCCGCGGGAGCGTGCTCGCTGATCTCTCTCAGTACGTCCATGGCGATGTGGTCGGTGACGTCGAGGTCCTCGGGCTTGCCGGAAGTGCAGACCCAGCGGAACGGACCGAAACCGTAGTCGAAGCACATCGGTCCCATAATATCCTGAACGTAAGAGGGATAGCGGAATGTGCCGTCTTCCTTGAGGATGTCGGCACCGGCGCGGGAGGATTGCAACAGGAAGGCGTTGCCGTAGTCGAAGAAGTACATGCCCTTGGCCGTCAGCTTGTTGATGGCGGCTACCTGGCGGCGCAAACTGGCCTCCACAGCGGCTTTGAACTTCTCGGGGTAGTCGGCCATCATCTGCTTGGCCTCCTCGAAGGAGATGCCCACAGGATAGTAGCCGCCCGCCCACGGGTTGTGCAGCGAGGTCTGGTCGCTGCCGAGATCGACTTGGATGTCGTGCTCAGCGCAATACTCCCACAAATCGACGATGTTGCCTTGGTAGGCGAAAGACTTGGCGATCTTCTGGGCGCGGGCCTCGTTGACTTTCACGAAGAGCTCGTCGAGGCTCTCATGCACCTCATCCACCCAGCCCTGCACGTAGCGCTTCTGCGTGGCGGCGGGGTTGATTTCGGCGGTGATGGAGACCACACCGGCGATGTTGCCGGCCTTCGGCTGTGCGCCTGACATGCCGCCCAAACCGGCGGTCACGAAGAGCTTGCCCCCGATTTCGCCGCCAATCTTACGGCTGGCGTTCAGCACAGTGATGGTGGTACCATGCACGATGCCTTGCGGTCCGATGTACATGTAGGAACCGGCGGTCATCTGACCGTACTGGCTGACACCTAATGCGTTCATGCGCTCCCAGTCGTCGGGTTTGGAGTAGTTGGGGATCACCATGCCGTTGGTCACGACCACGCGGGGCGCGTCCTTGTGCGACGGGAAGAGTCCCAGCGGGTGGCCGGAGTACATCACGAGGGTCTGCTCGTCGGTCATCTCCGACAGGTATTTCATAACGAGGCGGTACTGTGCCCAGTTCTGGAAGACGGCACCGTTGCCGCCGTAGGTGATGAGCTCGTGCGGGTGCTGCGCCACGGCGGGGTCGAGGTTGTTCTGGATCATCAGCATGATGGCTGCCGCCTGCTTGCACTTGGCAGGGTACGCGTCAATTGGACGGGCGTACATCTCATAAGTCGGGCGGTAGCGGTACATGTAGATGCGGCCGTAATCATGCAACTCCTGCGCGAACTCGGGTGCGAGCGCGGCGTGCTGCGAGGCTGGGAAGTAGCGCAGGGCGTTGCGCAGCGCGAGCTGTTTCTCCTTCTTGGTGAGGATGTCCTTGCGCTTCGGCGCGTGGTTGATATTCGGGTCGTAGGGCTGCGCGGCGGGGATTTCCGCCGGAATGCCCATTCTCAGATCTGCTTGGAATTCTTGTAAGGTCATACTTATATATATTTACGTTATCGCTTTTTTACGAGCGGCAAAAATACGAAAAATTCGGTTTTGGAAAATATGTGAGGGCGATACGCTTTTAAAAAATTTGTACCTTTGCCGCCGTAATTGATAAGTCGTTAAATTAATCCCTTTGAATATGAGAAAAATATCCACAGTCGCGGTGATGCTTGCCTGCATCGCCCTGCTTGCCTCTTGCAAGAACAAGAAATCCGAAACCCCCAACGAGGAGCAGAAGAGCGAACTCCAGCAGAAAGTGGAGGAGTACGCCTATTTCGACCTCACGACCGACCTCTCCAAACTCACCGAGAGCGAAATGAAACTGCTGCCCATCTTCTTCGAGATCGGTCAGATTATGGACGACCTCTTCTGGGAGCAGACCTTCGGCGACAAGTCCCTGCTTGACACCATCTCCGACCCGTGGATGAAGGACTATGCGATGATCAACTACGGCCCGTGGGACCGCCTCGACGGTGAGAAACCCTTCGTGCCCGGCTACGGCGAACGTCCCCCGATGGCCAACTACTACCCGCAGGACATCACCAAGGCTGAGTATGACGCTTACGATGACCCGCTCAAGTCCTCGCATTACACCGTCCTCCGTCGTGACGCAGACGGCAAGCTGATCACCGTCGGCTACTATGAGGCTTACAAGGAGAAACTCGATCGCGTGTGCGAGCTCCTCGACCAGGCCATTGAAATCGCCGACAACCCGACGATGAAGAAATACCTCGTGGAGCGCAAGAAATCGTTGCAGACCAACGACTATTTCCCGAGCGACATGGCGTGGATGGATCTGCGCGACTCCAACATTGACTTCGTGTTTGGTCCCATCGAGAACTACGACGACGGGCTGAATTCGGTGAAGACCTCCTGGGAGGCTTTCGTGCTGGTAAAGGACGTGGAGGCGAGCACCAAGCTCGACAAGTTCGTGAAGATGCTGCCGCAGCTGCAACGCGAGCTTCCCTGCGATCCCGCGCATAAGATGTACGTCCCCGGCACCACCTGCGACATGAACCTCTACGACGTGGTGTTCTACGGTGGCGACTGCAACGCCGGTGGCAAGACCATCGCCATCAACCTGCCCAACGACGACAACGTGCAGGCCAAGAAGGGCTCCCGCCGCTTCCAGCTGCGCAACGCCATGCAGGCCAAGTTCGACAAGATCATGAAGCCCATCGGCGAGATTATCATCGAGCCGTCCGAGCAGAACCATATCACCTTCGACGCCTTCTTCTGGAATGTCACTTTCCACGAAGTGGCTCACGGTTTGGGCGTGAAGCAGACCATCAACGGCAAGGGCAGCGTGGATGAGGCCATGCAGACCGAGAACTCCAGCTGGGAGGAAGCGAAAGCTGACATCGTGGGTCTGAACCTCGTGCTCAACCTCATTGACAAGGGCGAAATCACCGACATTTCTGCTGAGGATGCCATTACCACTTACATCGTCGGTCTGTTGCGCTCCGTCCGCTTCGGTGCCTCCGAAGCCCACGGCATCGCCAACATGATGTGCTACAACTACCTCTTCGAGAACGGCGCCTTCACCCGCAACGGCAACGGCACCTACCATATCAACTACGACAAGGCCCGCAAGGCCATGGAAGGCTGGATCGCGCTGATCATCAAGACCCAGGCCGAGGGCGACTTCGCTTTCGCGCAGCAGTACAGCAAGGACAACGGCACCATCAAGGAGGACCTGCAGAAGGACCTCGACCGCATCAACAAATCGGGGATTCCGAGAGATATTCGGTTCAACCAGGGACTCGATGTCTTAGGACTGAAATAATTCAGAATGTAGAGACGCAATGCATTGCGTCTCTACAAATCATAGAATTGTACATGTTAACCGTAGAGACGCACGGCCGTGCGTCTCTACAACGTTTTGTGAAAATGTATCTCAAGGACATACACCTTACCAATTTCAAGAGTTACACCGACGCCTCTTTTGCGTTTAACAGCAACGTGAACGGCATCGTGGGGGCGAACGGCAGTGGCAAGACCAACCTGCTGGATGCCATCCACTATCTGTCGTTTGGGAAGAGCTGCTTTTCGGCGAAGGATGTCAGCTCGGTGCGGTTGGGGACGGACTTTTTTGCGCTGCATGGCGACTTTTCGGATGAGGAGTCGGGGAATACCACGCAGGTGAGCTGCGTCTATAAGAACGGGGTTAAGTCGTTGAGAGCGAACAAGAAGGAGTACTCCCGGATTAGCGACCATGTGGGACTTTTCCCCGTGGTGATGGTTTCGCCCTACGACAGCGACATCATCAACGACGGCAGCGAGGTACGGCGCAAGTTCTTCGACAAAATCATCTCGCAGTTCGATAAAGTCTATCTCCAACACCTTATTCATTATCGAAAGCTCCTGCAGCAGCGCAATGCCGTGCTTCGTCAGCAGATGGAGGACCGTCGTGCCGACTTTGCTATATTACAGGTCATCGATTACCAGATGATGGACGACGGGATGCGGCTTTTCGAGCGGAGGCGGCAGTTCATTGAGGAAATCCGGCCCATCTTTTTAGAGCACTACCGTCAGCTGACGAAAGGGGTAGAGGAGGTGGAAATCCGCTATGACTCTGCCCTGTTGGAGACGCGCTACGATGACGGATTGGCGAAGAGCTATCCCGCGGACGCGAAGTGCGGTTTTACGACCTTCGGGGTACACAAAGACGACTACGATTTCACCATCGACGGGCAGCCGGTGAAGCATTTCGGTTCGCAGGGACAGCAGAAGTCGTTCTCGTTGGCACTGCGGCTGTCGCAGTTCGACTACGCCTACAACTTCAACCACCGCAAGCCCATTTTGCTGTTGGATGACATCTTCGACAAGCTCGACCGTTCTCGCATTGCCGAACTGTTGGGTATGGTGGGTCGCGAGCACTTCGGGCAGGTGTTTATCTCTGATACGGACGAGTCGCGGGTGCGGGCAATTTTGAGCGAATACGGCATCGCGCATGAAATTTTCGAAATCCGTCGGGGATAGTTTCGCGTATCAAAAAAAAGTGTATTTTTGCCGCCGCAAAAAACGGGATATAGCGTAGTCCGGTTATCGCGCCTGCTTTGGGAGCAGGAGGTCGCCTGTTCGAATCAGGCTATCCCGACTACTGGGCTAAGCCAATGGTTCCGTAGCTCAACTGGATAGAGCAGCTGCCTTCTAAGCAGCAGGTTCTGCGTTCGAGTCGCAGCGGAATCACGAAAAAAAAGACGGTGCTGATGCATCGTCTTTTTTTATTTCATTCCGCGGGCGGCCTTGATTTTGTCGTAGGCTTCGTTCACTTTGGTGAACTGTTCCTCGGCTTTTTTGCGGACGTCCTCGCCGAGGTGGCTCACCTTGTCGGGGTGATACTTCATGGCGGCGGCGCGGTAGGCCTTCTTCACTTCGTCGTCGGTGGCGTTAGGCGAGACTTCCAGAATTTTGTAGCAGTCGACGAGGCTCGGACCGGTGCGCGGTTGGTAGCTGCTGCCGCTGTAGCCACCCGAATAACCGCCGCCGTAGCCTCCAGAGTAGCCCCCACCGTAACTGCCGGAGTATCCGCCGGAATAGCTGGAGGAGATGTACAGTAGCTTGACTGCCTCGTAGGTGAGTTCGTTCACGCCGCACCAACCGGAAATCCGGTGGATGGCTTCGACCTCGTTCTGATGGGCGTTGCCGTCGGCGGTGGCGAAGCCGAACAAGCACTGCAGAATTGCAATTTTCTCGTGGATGGTGGCGTATTGGCTGATCTTCTCACAAGCCTCGCGGCACGCTGAGGAGAGGTCGTCGCTGTTCAGTATGTCTCGGAACTTGAGCATCAGCTGCGAGAGGTCGCTGTGCGGGAAAGTCTCTTGGAAGTACTTCTTGCAATAGTCGAACTCCGACTGCAGCAGCCGGTTGTTGTCGGCCTTGGCCACGTATGCGATGAGCGTGAGCATCTGCTCCTCGAACTGCGCGGGGTCGTTGTAGTACTGCTGACGGCTCCTGTTGAACTCTTCCTGCGCCTTTCTCGCCCGACGGCCGTTGCGGATGCTGTCGCAGATGGAGCCGAGCAGGAACCCGCCGAACGCGCCCCCAAGTCCGCCCACTGCGAGACCGATGATGCTGAAGATTAGCGTGTATATCATAGTTTAGAGTTTAAGGTTGAGGGTTTAAGGTTGAGGGTTTAAGGTTGAGGTTTAAGGTTGAGGGTTTAAGGTTGAGGGTTTAAGGTTGAGGGTTTAAGGTTGAGGGTTTAAGGTTGAGGGTTTAAGGTTGAGGGTTTAAGGTTGAG